>DAORIL010000407.1:0-6254 GCA_035438525.1 Pyrinomonadaceae bacterium | reverse complement strand
GCTTTCGGTGTCAACGAAATAGTGTCCGTCCCATCAAAAAGCAGTCTTTCAATAACGTCAAGGCGAAATTTGCCAAAGCTGTAAATGTTATTTGAAGTTTCGTTCATCTCAGATTTTTTTCATAAAACTTTCAGAACTTTCTAAAGATAATATCCCAACTTTACGGTTTAATGTCATTTGTAATGATAAATTGAACCAATTATGCGCTTTTTCATCCAAATAAATTTTCAAATTAAAGAAATTATTATAAATGATTGTTATGACCGAAACCAAGAAAATTAGAGAAATAAATATTGAGGTTGAGCGTGTGCGCGTTATTTCAAATCTCAAAAAAACAAAAATTAAATGTCTGGATTGTGGGAAAATTTCCGAATTTATCGCCATTCCAATTGCCTTGCAAATCTTTGAAATTACTGAAATGGAGATTGCAAAATTTGTTAATGAACAACTTATTCATTTGAAAAAAGGCATAAACAACGAAATCATTGTTTGCCTTCCCTCAATATTATCTGCTAAAAACTATATTTAGAATTTATTTTCGTTATCCCCCCGCCCCCGCAAAAAGGAGAGGCTTTCAAAATTGAAAACCTCTCCTTTGGTTATTTTAAATAAAGACTTTCTAAAAGAATCTGAAAGTATAAGTAAAGCGCACGCCGCGTCCGATCTCGGGAGCTAACTCTTTAATAAATGAAAGATGATTTCGATATTCTTTATTAAATAAATTATAACCGCTAACCCCGAAAATATGTGCATAATGAGCTTTTCCGATAATATAAGTGCCTGAAACATTGAAAAGTCCGTAACCTGCAGTTCGTATTTCCAGCGGATAAAGTCTGGTTTGCGGAGAGGTAAAGCTTCCTTCAGGTTTAACGCTCAAACCTTTGTATTTGAATTCCAGCCCAACCGAAGCGTGTGCCGGAGGAATGCGTGGCAGATTTAAATTTGAATCAGTCAATTTTGCCCGAACAATATCGCCTCTGGCAAAAAAACCTAAATATTTTTGGATGTCAGTTTCAAAATTGATTTCTGCACCTGTATAAGTTGCATTATTTTGCGAATATTCAGCAACAGGTAAATTATCTTCAATATCAATTTTTCCATTATTATCTGCATCTACATACGCCAAATAGACAAAATTGTTGATTCTGTAATGATAAAAATTTGTTTCAAATTTGAATTTTTCCGTTTGATGCCGTAAACCTAAATCAATCCCATTCGAACGTTCCCTTTTTAAGTTTTGATTTCCGATCTCAAAAGAAACGGTTCCAACGTGCGGTCCATTATTGTAAAGCTCTTCAAGCGCCGGCGCCCGATACGAATTGGAATAGTTCGCCACAAATGAGCCGCCTTCCCATAATCCAACTCTAATTCCGGCAGCACCGGAAATTCCGGTAAAACCTCGATCCGGCAAAATTGTTTTTTCGGGATTATAACCGTTATGTTCGACCCGCCCGCCAAATTGGAAACTTACTCTGCCCAAATTTAATTCCTGCAATGTGAAGGCTGAAAAGGAATTTTGTTTGACTTTGCCGTCAATCAACCTTTCTACTCCGTCAACCAAATATTCACGCGAAAAACCATCAACACCAAATCTTCCCGTCAATTTTTTATAGTTTTTTTGTTCAAACATTGACCGAAAAGAATATGTTTGATTATAAAAAGTTGTATTTACTGTTTCCTCGTCTAATTCCTGATGTTGATATTTGTTGTAATTAAAGGTAAATTTTCCACCCGTAATAAAAGAATCCATATCGCGGAAGCCACCATTAAACTTCAAATTATGAACCCGCATACTAATATCGGTGTCATCGTTCGTAACTCCGCCCGATTCGATAAAACCTGCGTATGGAATCCCATAACGTCGTCGGTCATAATTATAAGTTCCGGTGAACCAACCTTTATTTTCGTAATATCCAGCACCGATCGACCCGCTTTTTGAGTATGAAGAAGAATTTGGAACCAATCCTAATGGAGTGTGAAAATCATTGGTTCTCTGCAAACTTCCATCTCCAAAAACCATGAATTTTTTGTAGCCGTATTCGAGTCCACCACTTCCACCCAACTGATTATTATTTGAACCACCAATTCCGGTAAAGAATCCCCGAAAGCCTTCGTGAGCCGTATCTTCGTGACTGCTTATAGCATTAACAACTCCGCCAATGGCGTTACTTCCGTAAAGCAAAGTGGCAGGACCTTTGACCACTTCAATTCGCTCTACACTCAAAGTGTCAACAGGTTCCCCGTGATCGCCTGATTGTGAACCGAGCGAGCCGGAACGAACTCCATCTTGCGCAATTAAAACTCTGTCTCCGTCAAAACCGCGAAGCACCGGGCGTGATGAACCGGCTCCGAAACTACGTTTAGCAACACCTGACTCACCTTCTAGAACTTCACCAATTGAAATACTCGCACGTTCGGCAATTACATTTGAAGAAACTGAATTGACCGATTGAAATGCTTCACCTGCAACTTGTTCCGAACCTGTAGCCGAAATTGTTACTTGTTCTTTGACCCCAGCAATTTGCAGTTCAAAATCTGCGGTTGTATTTGCATTTACATCAACCGTTTTAGCTGAATCGGAAAAACCGTCCATTTTTACCAAAATCGTATATCGTCCGACGGGAACATTTTCAAATTTGTATAGACCATTATCATCAGTTTGAATGGTCTTTTTTAATTGGACAATTTGGACAGTTGCGCCGTGCAAGGTGGCTTGGTCAGCAGTATAGACCACCTTTCCACTTATTGTCGCCGTGGTTTGGGAAAAGATTGAAACGGATAATAGAAAAAGAAAAGTGCCGATTTTTAATAGCGAATTAAACAGTTTCATATTTTTGTTGATCAAATTACTAAGATAAAAGTAATGAGTAATCTTATCAACGCAAATCACTGAGACGGTTACAACTTTTCAATGAATGGTAGTTTTCGGACAATGAATGGTTGGCTATTCAATAACCGAACTTAAATTTATTAAATTTTTTCCGCTGTTTGAAATCTTAACCGGAATATTCCAAGCCAGAGTTTTTATCAAACATTCTCCGGTATTATCGTCCCGACAATAGTAAATGGTGAATTTTGCCTGAAGTTTTGTTTCACTATTTTGCAAAGTTTGAAATGGAACTGAAAACGGTAATTTGTTTAATTTCCCTTTTGGATTTTCAATTTTAATGCTCTTTGCATCAGCAATGATTTCAAACCGATTTGGTGCATCTGTATTCAAATGATAGCCATTTGGTAAATTTACATTGAGGTTTAAAGTATTATTCGAATTTACTGCGACATCCTGAGCATCAATTTTTTGCTCTTTTAAATTTGGTGAACCGCTCGCTGTAAAATCTTGTTTTGGCGAAGTTAATCCGTCAATTTTGAGGGTTGAAACTTTTTTAGTTTGCAAATCAACGACCCGAATGGCGTGATTATTCGTATCAGCCACAAAAAGTTTTCCATTAGCAATACTTAATCCGGCAGGTTCATAAAATTGGGGTTTGTCTCCATCCATTTGCCCTGATTTTCCATTCCCCAAAAAGGTTTTGACAATTTGTTTTTCGGTATCGAGTTGCTTGATTTTATGATTGTAAGTATCTGCAATTAAGACTTTTCCCTCATATAAAACAACTCCGAGCGGATGTTGCAAACGAACATCATCGCCTTCACCGTCTTTGTCTCCAAATTCGTATAGATCACCACCAACCAAAGTGTTGACTGTTTCCTTTTGCAAATCTATTTCACGAATAATGTTTGATTCGCTATCGGCTACCCAAATTTTCTTGCCATCCGTAACTAATCCGGATGGCTGGGCAAATGCGGATTCATTGATCGGTGCATCAAAACGAGCCTCGGCCCCTGTTCCCGCAAATGGGGCAACTTTGTTTGTCGCAAAATCAAGCTTCCAAATTTGATGAGTTCCAGCCATTGCAATATATAATGCATTTCTTACCTTGACTAAATCCCAGGGAGTGCTGAGCCGAGAAGTTTTGGCATCGCCGCCAACCGCCCGCCATTCGGCTTGTTTGCCATCGCCTGAAAGTGTCTCAACCTGCTTAGATTGCAAATTTATTTTGCGAATTGCGTGATTTTCGGTATCTGCTAGATAGAGAATTTCGCCGTCTAAAGCCATTCCCTGGGGACGGTTAAAGGTTGCAGTTTGAAAGTTTCCGTCCTTTAAACTTGTCTCACCACTGCCGATTGTTTCCAGTAATTTTCCTTGTAAATCCGTGATAACAATCCGGTTATGATTTGAATCCGCAATAAATAAACGATTCGACTTTTCATCTGCCAAAACTTTTCCCGGAAAAGCAAGCGGTAAATTTCCAACTTTTGCCCGTTCAAGAGCAAGGCTGAGTGGTTTTTCGTTCAACTTACCTTTTTTGCGAAATTCAGCAATTGTTTTGCCAATATTTGTATCAACTGCCTGGGCGTGACCTTCACCAACAAAATTTCCAATTACATAGCCTTCTGGATCAATTAAAACCAAGGTCGGATAAGCACGGACGGCATATTGATTCCAGATATTAAACTCGGAATCATTGACAACAGGATGCTCTAACTCATAGCGCAAAATGATTTTACGAATATTTTCGGTTTTGCCTTCATTATCAAATTTAGCGGAATGCACGCCGATAACGACTAATTGATTGGCATATTTGGCTTCAAGTTTTTTGAGGTCGGGAATGATGTGCATACAATTGACGCAGCCATAAGTCCAAAAATCAAGCAGCACAACTTTCCCGCGCAAAGCCTGTAAGGACAAAGGTTTATCAGTATTAAGCCAACTTGTTCCGCCATTCAATTCAGGGGCACGAACCTTTCCAAAATTCATTTCATCCTCACTTTGAGCAAAACTTATACTGTTCCCAATAATAATTAACCCGATTAAAACCCAAATAAACAAATAATTTTTCAGCATTTACTAACCCCTTTTACCCTTTCGCCAAATTCAGAGTATCAAATTAAACTGCTTTGACTGACCCAACGAACAATCCTTCTCAACTTGAAATTTATTCCACAAACAGATTATTTCCTATTCAACAAATTATATAATGTATTTCGTCGGTTTTGGTAAATCGGATTTTTTCTTTCAATTTATACAAAGCAATTTCCCATCCTTGACAGCCTAAAACAACATTCGGTATTCTTGAAATTCGCTTTTTCGGCGATATAGTCGGTTAGCTCAGTGGTAGAGCACTACCTTGACACGGTAGGGGTCAGCAGTTCAAGTCTGCTACCGACTATTAATTAAAAATATCAAATCGTCATCATTCGGTGGCGATTTTTTGTTGCTCAAACAGTTAATTTCAAAAAATCTGCTCCAATTCAAGCGAAATCTTTTCAAATAACATAAACTAGAAGGTTATGACTTCTATCAAAGAAAACAATGAATCATTCACTCAGTTTGGTTTGAGTGACGAAATTATCAAAGCAGTTAAAGAAATTGGTTACGAAACGCCTTCACCTATTCAATTAAAAACTATTCCCCTTTTACTAAGCGGAAGCGATATCATTGGTCAGGCGCAAACCGGAACTGGAAAAACAGCCGCCTTTTCAATTCCAATTTTACATAATATTGATACGACCAATCGGGCGTTACAAGCGATTGTTTTAACTCCAACCCGTGAATTAGCGATCCAAGTCGCAGAGGCAATTCATAGTTACGCTAAATATCTTAAAAATGTCCGAGTTTTGCCCGTTTACGGCGGTCAATCGATCTTTCAACAGGTTAAACATTTACGAAGTGGCGTGCAAATTATTGTCGGAACCCCGGGTCGGGTAATGGATCACATTAGACGCGAAACGATTGAATTTTCCGAATTGAAGATGGTTGTTTTGGACGAAGCCGATGAAATGTTGCGAATGGGATTTATTGACGATGTAGAATGGATTTTGAGCCATACTCCAAAGTCCCGGCAAACCGCTTTATTTTCCGCCACAATGCCGCGTGAAGTCCGACGAATTGCCGAGAATCATTTGCAAAATGCTGCAAATGTTGAAATTGAACGCAAAACCTTAACCGTTCCCGCTATCAAACAGTTTTACTTAAATGTGTCAGAAAGTCAGAAAACAGATGTTCTAACCAGAATTTTAGAAGCTGAATCAACAGATGAAGAATCGGTCTTAATCTTTCAACGAACCAAAATGGGCTGCGATAAACTTGTAGATAAACTCAAGGCTCGCGGTTATTCAGTTGAGGCTATGCACGGGGATATGAACCAAAATCAACGCGAAGCCGTCATTAAACAACTTAAAAACGGTAAGGT
>DAORIL010000406.1:0-6258 GCA_035438525.1 Pyrinomonadaceae bacterium | reverse complement strand
GGAATTCCTCATTTTTGCCAAAGCCAGAATTCCGCAAAAACTCTTAAAATGATAGCTGCTTTTGACGTTCACTATATAAATGATGAGGCAACAACAGCTTGCATCTGTTTTGATGATTGGACTGATTCAGTTTCAACCCAAGATTTTGTCGAAATTACGCATAATGTTGCGCCTTATGAACCAGGCAAATTTTACAAACGTGAATTACCCTGCATTATTTCTCTGCTCAAAAAACATAATTTACAACCCGAAATAATTATAGTTGACGGATATGTTTGGCTGGATGAAAATAAAATCGGTTTGGGCGGACATTTATTTAACGCACTAGGCGGAAATATTCCCGTAATTGGAGTAGCAAAAAGTAAATTTGCACTACATTCAAAAGTTAAAGAAGTTTTTCGCGGAAACAGCAAAAATCCGCTTTATGTCACTGCAATTGGAATTGATTTGGACGAAGCGGCACAAAATATTGAAAAGATGGATGGAATTTTTCGCCTGCCAAGCCTGCTCAAAAAAGTTGACCAACTTTGCCGTGGAATTGTTACAATTTGAATTATGGCTGAAATCATCAATCAACAACGGAAAATCAAGATTGAACTCAAAGCTTTTGAGGAATTTGCGAATATTGCTACGGCAAAAATTGCGGAAGGTAAAAATTGCACTATTGCCTTTGTTTCCGATTCTAAAATAAAAAAATTAAACACTATCTTTCGCAATAAAAATTATGCGACCGATGTCCTTTCTTTTCCTTACGAACCTGACCAGTTTGATTTTCTCGAAACTGAAAACTTTATTGGTGACATCATCATCAGTCTGGAAACCGCCAAACGTCAGGCAGTTGAGAATTCCTTGCCTTTTGAGACAGAAATAAAACAATTAATCTTACACGGAATTCTGCATCTTCTCGGTTATGACCATGAATCCGATGGCGGCGAAATGAATGAATTAGAATTGAATTGGCGGAAGAAATTGAGAATTTAATTCCAGATTCCACATTAGTTTTTCAATCTGGAATCTGAAATTTGGATTTTGGAATCAAACTTATTTGCCAATCAACCGAATAATCATTTTTCTTTCTTCATCCTTACCCGTCAACGGCGAAAATTGATATTTATCGTTTTCATTTCCACCTTTTTCCCGAATTACGATGTGAAAAATACCACCTTTCATTTTGAGCGTAAAAACTCCCGACCATTTTCCTTGCGTGTCAATTTTGACAATTTCGGTATCACGGACGTTAAAAGTATCTTGGTTGTCATCACCTTCAAATCGAATTGTGTTTCTCGAAATATAAAACGAGCCTTCGCAACTTTTGAAAAAGTTGTAGTCGTGGGCGTGTTTGAGCCGAAAAACTGCGCTTCCGCCTAAATCCATTGCCTTTCGCATATATTCTTCAGCTTTCTTGAAATCACGTTTTCCATAAAGTGTAACGTAACCCAACATTTGATAGGCACGATATTTGCCCGGTTCAAGCGCAACTGCCTGATTCAAAATCTCAATAGCACGATTCGCACTGTTCGCCGATTCGTAAATATTAATTGCCTGACTAACTAAACTTTCGTAAGTGTTTGAAGTATTGGTTGGTTTGATTTTCAATGCACCGCGATAATTGCGGCGAACTGCTTCGATCAATTCGGGGCGCGCCCCATTTGCTCTTAATTCGTTTTCAATATCACCGGCTAATTTGAAATCAACCCCTTGTTCATTAACGATTTTAACAATATCAGCAGTTTGAAACTGGCGTAATTTTAAGGCTTTAAGTAAACCGTTTTTTGTGACCGGATCCCCGGTATAGGTTCTCTGGGCAAAACTAATTGAAGAAAAAAGCGCCAAAACTACAATAAAATAAATAAAACTTCTTGCTTTCATTATTACTTCCCTTTAGAACGATAAATTTAACAAAACTTCTTTACAGTAAAAGACAATAATTGGTAGAAAAAAGAGATAGTTTGGGAAAATTTGGGAAGTTTGGGAAGAGAATATCTTTCTTCCCAAACTTCCGTAACTTCCTCAACTCTCGCTTTGTTTTGTTACTAACTAAAAATTAGCCTTTTCCTACCAGACGAATAATCATTTTGGCCACTGCACCTTTTTCGCTGATAGAAGAAAAAACGTAATTATTTTTGTCCTGACCTCTAATTTCCACTTTAAAAAGTCCGTCTTTCTTTAATTTTATAAGTCCGCCGGCGATATTAATTGCTCCGCCGATTTTGTCTCCAATTCTTCTGCCGTTCAGAATTCCGCCAAGACCACTACCGGTATTTCCTCTGGCAGAATTAGTTTGGTTCCAAATTTTATCTGTATCAATTTTGATAACATCAGATTCTTTGACTTGAAAAGTATGTTGATTTGAATCGTCTTCATATCTGATCATATTTTTGGAAATATAAAATGAACCTTCACAACTTTGTGTAAAAGCATCATCGTGCGCGTGACGGACCCGAAAAACGGCACTTCCGCCCAGATCAATTGCTTTTCGCATATAAACTTCGGCTTGGTCAGAGTTTTTTTCCCCATACATATAAACATAACCAAGCATCTGATACGCACGATATTTATTAGGCTCAAGACTGGCGGCTTGGTTTAGGATTTTAATTGCTTCCTTTGAATTTCGCTCGGATTCATAAAGATTAACGGCTTGACTGATTAAATTTTCGTAAGTGACTGAATTAGTAACAGTTGGTTTAGCATTTGAATTATTTGGTTTAATTTTCAACTCATCACGAAAATTGCGACGCACGGCATCAAGCACTTCGGGACGTGCCCCACTGGCGACTAATTCTGCTTGAACATCTGGAGTCAATTTAAAGTTAACGCCTTGTTCATTGATGATACTAACAATTTCAGAAGTTTGAAATTGTCGCAGTTTTAAGGCTTTAATTAGCCCGTTTTTGGTGACAGGGTTGCCGATATATGTTTTTTGGGCAAAAGTAATTAAAGAAAAAATTAACAAAACAACAACAAAATGAATAGCACTTTTTGTTTTCATTTACTTAAATCTCCCGGACTAATCCAACAATTCACCATCATTCTCAAAAACTTTTTTCTTAATTGTAAAATAATTTTTGGTAATCGTATAAAGAAATTTTCCACTTACAATACAACTAATGATTCCGAACCAAAAAGCAAAGAGTCCGTTGGTGCCACCGCCATTGAAAATTTGATTCACCACCATTGCAGCACTTATCAAAAAGATCGGCAACGCAAAGACCCAAGTCATTATTAAAACTATCAGTTTAGGGCGAGTTTCTAACGCTTTTCCCAACATATCGCCCTGAGAATAGGCAGCACCGAGCGGAGTTAGATTTGATTCAATAACTCTGGAATTACATTGGTGGCAAAATTCTGTCAGATCATCATTTAGGGCAAAACAATTTGGACAGCTGATCAGTTTTGAACCGATTTTCTTAGATTGGATATTTTCACTTTCCATTTTTTTTATGTCATTTTCCGTTTTCATCAAAAACATAATATTTTCCAAAGTAGAAAATATAGTCCGGGTAATGCTGCTGTAACTCAATCCCTTTTGAATTTGGCGGAGGCGGCGGCGGAACATTGGCAAAAACCAAACCGTTGGCGATAAAAACGAATAATATTAAAAAGTAAATGGGTTTCATAAATTATTTGCTGAAATTATAAACAATTGTTCCCGTTACTTTTGTGAGTTTTCCGTCAAGTTTGAAAGGAGAAAATTTGGCTTGTTTTGCTGCATCTACTGCCGCTTGGCGCAATAAAGCGTGACCTGACAGTGCTTCCGCAGAAATGACATTACCGGCTTCATCAATGACAACATTGACATTAACCGCTCCACTGGCACCAACTGCTCTGGCTGCGGGTGGATATGCCGGAGCAGGAAGCGAGAGGGCTCTTCCGTTAAGCACACCGCCCGAAATTATATTGGAACCGGAATTATCAGTTTGGGGAGCTGAACTAGGTTCCTCTGAATTTTCCTTTTTACAGCTTCCGGGATTTTTTTCCAGATTGTCATAAATGCAGAGAATATATTCACCTGCTGCGCCAACTACAGCATATTGTTCTATATCTTTATAAATGCGTTCTGCCTTTTGCTTAAGAGTTTTTGCTGAGGCGAGATTTTTATCAAGATACAAATCTACGACAACCTCCCGAAGAATTGTGAACTTCATTCCTAAACCCTCATAATCATCGGGTTTGACAGCAAAATTCTGAGCATTGGACCTGATTTTCTTTGCCAGTTCAGGAAGCGGACTATTACCGTTCAGATATTCTTTAGTTTCAACAAAACTACTGACCCAATAATGTTTTCGCAGGTCTTCACCCAGATATTTCCAAAGTTCGGTCTCAAAATTTGCGCCTAATCGGACTCGCTCCTGATTAAAAAGTTTGACCACCTCATCATTGTTATCAAAATCTGTGTTGTTTTTAGCTAAATAGGCATCGAGATCGGCAAAAGATCTTGAGGTGTTTTTTTGTTTTAGCAAATCAAGCAACGGATCCGTCGTCTGAGCTGATAAAATCGTTGGCGCAAATATTGTCATCAACAAAGCTAAAATGAACAAGTATTTTTTCATAATTTTAATATCTCCCGTTATTATTTGATTTTCTTGGCTTTATCCCGAAATTCTTTGGCTTTCTTTTTATCACCGGATTTTTCGTAAGTATCGCCCAAATCATTCAAAATATTTTTTTGCAATTGTGTGTCGCCAAGATTTTCGACAACGGACAGGGATTGGTTAAAATATTCGATAGCACGCGGATAACTCTGGAATTGCCGATAAGTAACGCCGATGTTGTAAAGTGCGATGGCTTGTGTTTTGTTATCATCAATTTTTTGGGCTAAACCATAGGCAGAATTAAAATTACCCACAGCATTGTCCATTTGGTTAAGCTGCAAGGAAATTGTTCCCATCGCCAGATGGGTTTTCATATCCATCTGATCGTTTCCGATTTTCTTCCAAAAATCATGACTGGATTGAGCATATCGCAACGCATTTGGTAGATCTCCATTTTTGGCATAAGCAACCGAAAGAATATAACTGACTCTGGCTTTTTCAACTTCATGTCCGATTTTTGCAGTTGCATCATAAACGTTTTTCAAAGTTTCCAATCCTTCCTGATTTTGATTACGCATTAGTTGAGCAAAACCGATAGCTTGACCAAGGCGCAGATTCCCTTCCTGCTTTCCAACATCCAATTTTTTGCTTTGAGCCAGACGAATCAATCCGTCAACTTTATTCATATCCTGCAGATTGGTATAAGTTATGATCAATCCGGCGTAAAGATACGGTTCATTAAATTCATCGGGTTGAGCGGCTAATATTTGCGCCATTTGGGTCAGATAACTTTCTGCCTGTCGCAGATTTCCGCTTTCATAATTTGCTCTTGCCAACGATTCCAAGATGTTAGGTTCAAGGTCTTTAATATTCTCTTTCTTAACAATCGCCAATGATTCGTTAAAAGTGCTAATTGCTTCAGTGTATTGACCTTGATCACTCAATATTTCACCTTTGCTCAAAAGGAGTGAGGCTATCATTCTCAATTCCCCTTCTTCCCTCGCAATTGGCAGAGCAACTTCGCAGTATTGAAAAGCCGAAATAAAATCTCCGACTGCCCTAAAAGTAGTGATGAGTTTACTGATCGCCACCAAAAGTCTGTATCGAGTCACATTAAAGGCTTTTGAATTTTGAAAGGCATTGGTTATTTGTCGACGAAGTTCAAGAGATTTGGGAATTTCACCAATGGTGTAGTAATAATCGGCTAAGGATTCCAGAATATCACCTTCTAAAACCGGATTATCGAACTGACGCGATTCAGTTAGGGCACGATTGAGTAAACCGACTCCTTTTTCAGTTTCATTTGTGGCCAGATATAATTTGGCTAAATTATAGTTTGTGCGGACTTTATCCTCGTTGCCGGGAATTGTTTGCCAGTATTTTTCGGCTTCTAACAACTTTGTTTTAGCTTCGGCTAAGTTTCCCGAATAAAGGTAAGATTCGCCGAGTCCGTTGCAGATACGTGCCCAAACACTCGTCTTTTTGACATGTGGTTCCAATGAATAAGCCAGGGAATAATTTTGAATCGCTTTTTCAAATTGCCCGTTCTCCCTTAGAACTGCTCCAATATTATTAAGGGCTTCCGCCTCGCTCTCAAAATTTTTCTGACTCCGATAAATTTCGATAGCGGAGGCGAAGTTATCATAAGCATTTTGGAGTTCGCGAAAACTGAAATAAATTCGCCCGATGACCATATAACAATCTGCCTCGCCGTCTTTATCGCCTT
>DAORIL010000405.1:0-6279 GCA_035438525.1 Pyrinomonadaceae bacterium | reverse complement strand
CAATGGAAATCCGCGATGCAGCGGGGACTTTAGTTCGCACTTTTTCTTCTCAGGCTGATAAAACTTTTAGAAGATACGATGGAGGTCCAAGTCCTGAACCCACTTTGTCCAAGTCAAAGGGGTTGAACAGATTTGTCTGGGATATGCGTTATTCGACGATGCCGGGTGTTCCGGGAGTTTATATCGAAGCCAGTTACGCCGGACATAAAGCAATTCCGGGTAAATATTCAATCACTATCAATGCAAACGGACAAAAAGTTTCGACGGAGGCGGAAATTTTGGTAAATCCTCTTTATCCGACTACTCCGGCAGTTTACAAAGAATATAATTCGCTGATGTCGCAAATGGAAACTGAATTGACCACAATGCACAAAATGGTCAACAGTCTCTATGAAAAACAAAAGCAGTTGGACGGATTGATTAGTTCATTACCCGACAATGAAAAATTCGGCGCAATCAAAAAAGACGGCGAAGCACTTTTGAAAAAAATGAAGGCTTGGGATGAAGATATGGTGCAGCGAAAATCAAAAGCATACGACGATGTGGATAATTTCTTGAATAAATTTTCTGCCAATTATCTGTATTTGATTAACCAAACCGAAAGCGATATTCCGCGTGTTAATCAGCCTAATCTGGATTTGTTGAAACAATACACGGCTGAATGGACAACCTTAAAGGCTCGCGGCAATGAAATGTTGGATAAAGATATTCCGGCAATCAATAAAAGATTGTGGGATGCCGGAAAAGGCGCGATTTGGAAAGATTAGAGATGTTTGAACTCTAAAAATGATTGGTCCGAAGTCAAAAGATTTCGGACTTTTTTAATCTTCTATCTTTTTTATCGTATAATGCCAAAGGTTATGGAAAAAAAGAACGAACAAATTCATCCCGATCAATGGCTTAAAGATTTACCTGTCCAAACTGAAGAAGTCGGTTTTAAGCCCGAAGAAATGATAATTTGCGACAAATGTCAGCGCAAAAGTCCGCCGACTCGTTTGAAATGTTTCTATTGCGGCGCAACGCTCAGTGTGACCGCCGAACAAACCCAGCATCTCAAACCAAGCTTGCGAAAACTCGAAGATTGGGAAAAAGGTTTTAATTTGATCTATTTGCCAAAAGGTGAGGTGACTGAAACGAATAAAGTTGCAAAACTGTTGAATTTAGAGGGTAATGAAGCTCAAAGTATTTTGGCTGCTCAAAAATCTTTGCCGTTAGCTCGTTTGGAATCGAACACAGAAGCCGAAGTGTTAGCCAATCGTCTCCAGGAATTAGGAATTGAAACCCAAATCGTTTCGGACGAACAATTAAAAGCCGAAACTTTGCCAAAAAGATTGCGCGGAGTTGATTTTTACGAAGACAAAATTGTCCTGATTTTATTTAATGCCGATGAAATTGCCGAAATTTCTTTGATTGACATCAAATTAATTGTCGTTGGCGCATTTTTTGAACGAAAGATCGAAGCGGTCGAAAGTATGAAAAAGAAGGACGAGAAAAAAATGCTGGAAAGCACCGAAATCAGTAGTGATGAAATGCTGATTGATATTTATGGAGCAACAGATTTTCTCGGGTATCGAATCATTTCCAAAGGCTTTGACTTTTCTTGTTTGGGTGCAGAAAAAGGTTTATTAGCCAAAGACAATATGAAAACTTTAGCCGAAAAACTCCGAAATATTGCGCCAAAAGCTAAATTTGATAATGATTATTTGCGATTCCGCGCCGAATTAGGCAAAGTTTGGGAAGTTTCGCAACACAATGATTCAAGCGGAATTCAGCGCAAAGGTTTTGGCAAATTGAATCGGACTAACACCACTACTGTCAGTAATTTACTGCAATTTACGCGCTACTCACGTTTGCAACGGAATCTTTTATGAAAGAAAAATTTAAACCGCAGAGACGCAGAGACACAGAGAATATCAGGAAATTTAGCAATGATAAAATCACTGCCTCAGCAAAAGACCAATCCCAAATCTCCAATCCTAAATCCCAAATCTTATTCGGCGTTTTGCCCGTTTTAGAAGCCTTACGTGCCGGAAATCGGCGGATGGAGAAAATTCTGATCGCTGAAAATACGCACGAAAAACGGCTCAATGAAATTATTGTTTTAGCGCGGGAAAATCGAATTGTATTTCAAAAAGTTCCGCGCCAGAATTTATCTAAATTGGTCGAACCCGGCGCAAATCATCAGGGTGTAATTGCTTTTGTCGCCTCCGCAGATTATTACGAATCGGAAAAACTTTTAGCCGAAATTTCCCAAAAAATTGAAGCAGGCGAAAAGCCTTTGATTGTTATTTTGGATGGTGTTGAGGATCCGCGAAATTTAGGGGCAATCCTCAGAACTGTTGAATGTGCAGGAGTTGATGGAGTTTTTATTCCTGAACGACGTGCTGTCGGATTAAATGAAACAGTTGCAAAATCTTCTGCCGGAGCGACCGAATATGTTAAAGTGGCGAAAGTTACAAATCTTAATCGCTTAATTGAAGACTTAAAGGAAAGAAATATTTGGGTCGTTGGAACAAGTGTCGAAACCGATAAATCTTATACCGATTGGGATTGGAATCAGCCGACTGCACTGGTTATGGGCAGTGAAGGGAAGGGGTTGCACCGACTTGTGGCGGAAAACTGTGATATGTTGATAAAAATTCCGATGCAGGGGAAAATAGAATCTTTGAACGTATCGGTCGCAACAGGCGTAATACTGTTTGAAGCTTTTAGACAAAGAGCTTTGATAAACTAAAAGTGAAAAACGAAGAGTGAAAAATGTTGCCGATTCTGACACTATTCACTATTTACTATTCACTATTCACTGAAAATTATGTTTTGTCCAAAATGTGGAACTGAGAATCCGGAAACGGGAAGATTTTGTCGAAGCTGCGGAACTGATTTAGGAAATGTTTCGACAGCCTTGAGCGGCGGTTTAACTCAACGAGCGCAACCACCTGTTTTATTGAGTCGCAAAGGAAAACCCGTCAGTTATGAAGGAGCAATTGTCAAATTATTTTCAGGCATTGCCTTTGTTGCAGTGACGATAGCACTTGCCTTTTCGCAAATGGGACGCGGTTGGTGGTTCTGGATGTTGATTCCTGCTTTTTCAGCTCTAGGAAGTGGGATTGCCCAATTAGTTCAATTAAAAAAATATGAACAACAAACCGGCAGTTTTGTTCCGCAAAACACCCAAAATGTGATTTCCCAGCCTACGCAAAATAATGCGCTTCCACCAAATCAGACCGAATATGTTAAACCGCAAGGTTCAATTTACGATACGGGCGAATTGATTGTTCAGCCAAGCGTGACTGAAGGAACGACGCGACATTTAGAGATCAACAAAGAAGGCGAAACGATGACTTTGCCGAAACCAACTAAAAACTAATAACGAAAAGTGAAAAGGTTAGTCAAAAGCAAAACTATTCACTATTCACTTTTTACTATTCACTATTCACTAAAAAAATATGTTTTGCCCAAAATGCGGAATTGAAAATCCAGATAACGGTAAATTTTGTCGTAGTTGCGGCACGGATTTGGGAGTTGTTTCAACAGCTTTAGAAGGGAAAGCGCCAATTGCGGCTTACACTGTTGACCCGAGAAAAAGAGCCGTTAGCTGGCAAAATGCCATTACTAAAACAGCTACCGGTGTGGCTTTTCTGGTAGTTTCTCTGATTTTGGGAATTACGGGTAAGATCGGTGCAGATAATTGGTGGTTTTGGCTTCTGATTCCGGCTTTTGTGTTATTGAGCAGCGGAATTGCTCAAATATTTCAACTTAAAAAAGTCGAAAAAATCGAGGCGGGTTTTTTACAAAAAGATTCGCCAAATTTAATTTCGGGTGCACAAAATAAAAATTCTTTGCCGCCTGCTCAGACTGATTTTTCAATGCCGCCGAGACAGTCAATTTATGATACGGACGATCTGGTTATTCAGCCAAGCGTGACGGAAAATACAACCCGCCATTTGGAAATTAACCATGACTTTGCCAAAAAAATAGGAGAGTAAATTTTTATGTTTTGCCCAAAATGTGGAGTCGAAAATCCTGATAATGGCAAGTTCTGCCGAAGTTGCAGAGCAAATATTGGTGATGTTTTGTCCGTTGTTAATGGTGACATCCCGATCAAAAACGGAGTGGTTGGAGAAATCGACTATGCTGAACTTTACGGCGCAAAACTTAGAAAGGAAATAGTAGAAAAAAGTTTGGCTGTTGACTCAAATTACACAGAAATTTACAGCGCGGGTGTGAGAAATGTAATTATTGGGTTAGGCTTTTTTCTAGTCGGACTATTTCTCAAAATGATGCCGCCAAACGATGGATTCCTTTGGTTGTTGATGATGATTCCGGGATTTTGCATCCTTGCTTCGGGAGTAACGCGAATCCTTAAAGCCGATGGCTTAAAGAAAGAAAGAGAGTTAAGAGCAAATGTAGTTCAACAGCCAATATTTTCTGCCAATCAGCCAATCAATGCACTTCCGCCAAATCAAACCGAGTATGTGAGTCCGATTGCAAGTTATACAACTAAAGATTTGGTCGTGCCAAGTGTGACTGAAGAGACGACGAAGCATTTGAAAGTAGAAAATAATTAACGCACTATTTCTCGAGACTTTTTAACATTTGCTTGGCGCTAGAATTTTCGGGATTTAATTCAACCGCTTTATTTAAATATTTTGCCGCAGAAGTTTTATCTCCGTTTTCAAGATGTGCTTTGCCCAGATTTTCAAATGCTGGCGAAGAATTCGGATAATCTTTAATCCAAAATTCACAAGTTGCCACGGCTTCCTTTAGCTTTTTCAAATAGATCAACTGTCCGCTCAGATTGTTGTAAATTGATTCGGGAACTGGAACCGTATAGCCATAATCAGCGGAAAGTTTAGCAAAATGACTTTGCACGGCATTTAACTCCGTATTTTCTTCAAACTTAAAGGCAAAGTCCGAAAAAATTTCGCGGAGCCCCAGATAAACACCCGGAAAAACCAAACTGGAATGCGTTTCGTTCTCTAATTCCATAAACTTAAATGATAATCCGGCTGGTCTTTTATTTTCCAAAAAAGCCAAAAATTCAGTATTGATCGGAAACCAAACTTCATGCGGAATTTTGTCTCTGATCCAAATAATTCTGCCTTTGTAATTTGGATTATTGTTAAGGTAAGTCATTGCTCTTTTGGCAACTGAGCCGTCATCCCACCAAATGCTTGAATCCAGTAAAATATAGAAACGAAAGAGATTAGGTTTAGTAGTAAAAGCATTAACCGCAAATAATCCGCCCAATGAATGACCGATAATTGTTCGTAAAGGCTGAGTTCGATAAGTTTTTTCAACGTATGGAATCAATTCTTTTTCAACATAATTCAGAAATTTATCTGCTCCGCCGGCGAAAGGAATTGGTTGGGGAGGTCGCCAATTTTTATCCGGCGCAGTGGTTAGATCACGGTCGCGTTTATTACTGGTAATTCCAATAACGATCGAATTTGGAATTCGATTTGTCCAGGCGGACAAAGTTTTAACTGCATCGGCAGTAAAAGAAAAATTATATTCTCCGTCTAAAAGGTAAACAACAGGATATTTTTTATCGTTTTTTTCATAATCTTTAGGCAAAGAAACAAATACCTTTTGTGGTTCGCCAAGAATTTCGGAATTTATCGTAAAAGAGTTGGTTTCGGGTAAATTCTGAGCGAGGCAAAATGAAGATAACATCAATATTATCAAGGATAAATAAATAATGAAGCGGAAATCTGCAAAGAATATTCTATTTTTCATGGTGAGATGATACTTCAACAGAGTAGAGAAGTAATTAAAAACAGGTTAAGTATTTGTAAAGATTGTAAAAAGAAGGCTAAAAGACTGAAATAAATTCAATCTTTTAGCCGTTTAGTCTAAAGTTGCAAAATTATTTACGAACTAAAACTCGGGCATTTCCTACGTTTCCGCCCTGGTCAAAAACCCGTAAAGTGACTGAATATTCACCGGCATTTTTGAGTGTAACCTCAAAAGTATAACGCTCTTTCGGACTATCGGAAATTCCGTCATCAGCATAAACAGTTTGCCACTCGCTGCCGTCAATGCTGTATTCGGCGCGATTGATAAAGCTCGAAACATCAGTCGCATCAAACGAAACTTTTACCTTATCGCCCGAAACTTGTGGAGTTCCAAAGGCAAAAACTTGCGGAGCCGTGTTGTCAACGTCGATCGGCTCAGAAATTCTCTCACCCGAAAGTGTCAAAGGTAACGGATTTGAAGGTGAATCTTTGGCAACAACTTTGAAAATATAGCGTCCGTCTGCTAAAGCAAAACCATCAA
>DAORIL010000404.1:0-6291 GCA_035438525.1 Pyrinomonadaceae bacterium | reverse complement strand
GAAAGGCTCAAACGGCTGCCAGCTTTTACTGGCTAAAGGTGTAGGCGACGAACAACGAAGTAGAATCGGCAATCAAACCGGCGGACGAGTTTTTCTCTTTCTCCAAACTGATGATTTTTGGCGTGATTACAACGAATTTGTTGCAAAAGAAATTGAATTTGCCCGACCGCCAAAAGTTGAAGAATATGGAACTGTCGCGGTTTTTAAGGATTTATACGGAAATTTGTGGGATTTGATTGAGTTCTCGAAAAAATCCTAAAAATATTTCGCCACAAGCTGCACAAAACACACAAAAAAGAAAAGTTTGTTGCCTTTGTTTTTGTGAATTTTGTGCCTTTTCGTGGCTAATTCTTTCTTACAATTAGTTTGAATATTTCGCCAGAAAAACCGCCCCACCGAAAGTCGCAAATAAAATCACGCTGACAAACGCATTGGTGGTAAAAAATGCAGCGTTCATTTTGGATAGATCATTGGCTTTAACCAAAGTATGTTGATAAATAAGTAATCCGCCAACCGCAATTACGCCAGCGAGTGCGAGCCAGCCTAAATCAGTGACGGCGTAAAGGAGGAGCAGAACGACAAAGGCTTGGAAATGAAACATTCGTGCAATCCACAATGAATTTTTGATGCCGAACCGTGCCGGAATCGAACGCAATCCGGCTTTTTTATCAAATTCGTAATCCTGACAGGCATACATAATGTCAAAACCCGAAGTCCACATCATCACCAGTAGCGAAAGGAAAATCGGAATTACATCATCAATCGCGCCGCGCACCGCAATCCACGCCGCAGTCGGTGAGATCGCTAACGCCCAACCCAAAATCAAGTGAGCAAAACTCGTAAATCTTTTGGCGTAGCTGTAGCCCAAAACGCTGAGCAACGCGACAGGCGAAAGCGCAAAAGTCAACCAGTTCAATGAATATGCGGCAATTTCAAACAAAACTAACGAAGCAATTAAAAAAGTCCACGCAAAACCGACGCTTAATTTTCCGCTTGGTAATTCCCTGTTGGCAGTGCGCGGATTTTCCGCATCAAATTTGCGGTCAATGATTCGATTAAAAGTCATCGCAGAAGAACGTGCGCCAAACATTGCCACCGTAATCCACAAGATCTGCCACCAGGTCGGTAGGCCGTTCGCCGCAAAAACCGCGCCTAAAAAAGCAAACGGCAGAGCAAACAAAGTATGCTCAAACTTGATCATTTCGAGCGTGGTTTTTAATTTTTGCCAAAAAGAATTCATTTTAGATTTTTACAATTTTTTTAACGCAAAGGCGCAAAGAGGCAAAGACGCAAAGATTTTCAAAATATGTTTTTATTTCTCCTTTTGTCTTTTCACTTTTGTTTTATCTTCTTTGCGCCTTCCACACTTTGCGTCTTTGCGTTAAATATTTTCCAATTCATTAAAGAATGATTATGCAAATTGAATGCCGAACTTGAATTCTAACAAAATCAAGATTTTTTTTCAGTTTCGCTTGGCAAATTGCCAAATCTAAAAGCGATATTTTGCAAAATGCTTTACAATAAACGGTGGTCTGAGGTCTAATGTCCAAAGTCTAAAGTCTATTTTGACAATTATTTATTTTGTTGTTAAATCTTTGTGGATAAGGGAGAAAAATGAGCAATCCCAAATCCAAAATCCCAAATCTAAAATTGAATTATGCCTAGTGGAAAAACACACGACGCTATCACATTTTTTCTGGTTGCCCCAACTTTTGCTGCAACTTATCTAATTACTAAAGAAATTCCGACTTCAATCGTAGTCACAGTTGGAATGTTTTTTGGCGGATTGATGTTCGGACCGGATTTGGACACGCATTCCAAACAATATGTGCGATGGGGAATCATAAAATTTTTGTGGTATCCGTATCAGGCATTTTTCGCGCACCGCTCACGCTGGTCGCACGGATTGATTTTTGGGACGTTTATTCGCGTGATTTATTTCATCGGCGTTTTGACTTTGATGGCTTTTCTGCTTTCATATATTTATGCCACTTATGAGGGCGGAGATTTGCCGAATCTTTTGAAAATGACCAAAACCTGGCAAGGAGTTGGTGATTTTGTCCGGCTAAATGTTGGCAACTATGCGATGCCTTCACTTTTATTGGGGCTATGGTTAGGCGCGGCAAGTCACACTTTTACCGATATGGCGGGAACTTTTATTAAAACGGGAAGAGTTGGAGAATTTCTTTGATTTAAATAATTGAAATGGTTTGACACCATTACTCACGCGTGGGTTTCTGCTTTAACTGATGGAGGATTTTAGATTTACGAACAATCCAAAATCCGAAATCCCCAATCCAAAATCGAATATGGCTGTTCTGCAAAGAATTCGTAATTTTTTTGTTCCATCCGTCATTGAGCCGGAAATAGTTATCCCTGCGCCTGAAACGGTTTACGAAATCAAGATCTTGAATGATAAACAACTCAATGAAGTTTGGCGTTTGAATCAGCGTTGTTTCAAAGCCGGAGAAAACTATAATCAAGGAACATTTAGCTATCTGCTCTCTCAACCAAATACTTTAAGCTATCGAATCATTACGCTAAATAATGAAATGGCGGGGTTTATCTTTGTAGTAGTGATGGAAGACGGAACGGCGCACCTGACCACGATTGGAGTGGCTCCGGAACATCGCCGCCGTGGTTTAGCCAAACAAATGCTGCTCCATATTGAAGACGCACTCCGACGACGCGAAATTAGTATGATTTGCCTCGAAGTTCGGATAAAAAATATTTCGGCTCAAACTCTTTATCACGAACTTGGATATGCCATAATGCAAAGGCTCAAACAATATTACAACAACGGCGAAGATGGTTATCTAATGGTTAAATCGTTGATTTGATTAGCACTTCTCAACAAACTTCCGCATTCTTTCCAAAGCAATTTCAAGTTGTTCGTAGGATTTGCAATAGGCGATCCGAACGTGATTTTCTCCGCCTTTTCCAAATGCCGAGCCCGGAATTACTGCAACTTCCTGGTCAATTAGCAGTTTTTCGGCAAATTCATCGCCGTTCATGCCGGTTCTGGCGACAGACGGAAAAGCATAAAATGCGCCTTTCGGCTCAAAACAATCCAATCCCATTTCATTACAACTGGAAACGACTAATTTTCGACGGCGATCATATTCATCGTGCATTTCCTGAACGTATTTTTCACCGATTTCAAGTGCGGCAAGCGCAGCATATTGTGAAATGGTCGGCGCAGACATTACGCAATATTGATGAATTTTTGAGAATGCTTCCATTAATTGTGGATTCGCGCAGATATAACCAACACGCCAGCCAGTCATCGAATAGTCTTTGGAAAATCCGCCAAGTAAAACCGTTCTCTCTTTGGCATTTGGTAATGCCGGAATACAAACATGGTCGGTTCCATAAACCAAGCGGTCATAAATTTCATCGGAAATAATTAAAAGATTATGTTTTTCCGCAAGCTGAACAATTTTTAGCGCATTTTCTCTGGAAAGAACCGCGCCAGTCGGATTACATGGAAAACCGAAAAAGATTGCCTTAGTTTTTGGGGTAATAAAAGGCTCAATGTCTTCGGCGGTAATTTCAAAATTATTCTCTAATTTACATTCGACAGTGACGGGAACGCCGCCCGCAAAAATGATTTCCGGTTCATAAGCGACAAAACACGGAGTTGGAACGATAATTTCATCGCTGTCATTGCAAATCGCTGAAAAAACACACTTCATCGCTTCGCTAACTCCAACGGTAATAATCATTTCACTATTGAAGTCGTAATTAACTCCATAAAGATTGTTAAGATGTTCGGCAAGTTTTACGCGCAATTCGATTAAACCTGAATTTGCGGTATAACCAATATTTTTTTGGAAGACTGCATCAAATCCGGCTTTGGTAATCGGTGTCGGAGTTGGAAAATCCGGTTCGCCAATTCCCAACGAAATCACATTGGGCATTTTTGCCGCAATACCGAAAAATTTACGGATGCCTGAAAATGGAACTTTATGAATGCGTTCTGCAATAAAATCTTGATAATTCGTCTGTAATTGTGTATTTGTCATTAAATAATTATATTTTACTAAAAGCTATGCTAATGGACAGCATAAGCAAAATAGTGTAACAAAAACCCAATAAAAGCATAAGCCGTGAGGAATAAAAAATGAAGATTTGTCCAAAATGTAATGCCCAATATGATTACGAAATGAGTTTTTGTTTGCAGGACGGGTCACCTTTGGTCGTTACCGGTTCAACTACAGATGCCAAACAAAACCTATCGGAAGTCACTCAAATAAGAGAAGATAAGACATTACAAATGGGTGAAAAAACACTGGTTTTAACTGACCAGACATCATCTCCAACCGAAAAATTAAATTTTGCCCAAACAGAAGAAGCACAGATCAAAACAGAAAGCCTGAAATCCAGCCCACCGATGATAGAAACTTCTGTCAATAAACCAAAGTCCAAAGCCGGATTGTTAATTGGAGTAATTTTAGGAATTTTGGCTCTTTTTACTGTAGGCATCGGCAGTTTTATCTATTTACAAACGACTAAAACTAATGAAATAGTAACCGGAAATTCAAAGTCATCGGTCAATAATTCAAATTTGTATAATTCCAATACTTCTGAGATCAGTATAAATTCAAACTCCGGTTTAACTCAAAATGTAAACGCTAAACCAAGCCCGACAATTTCAATAACTCCTGTCAATTCCAACAAACCAACCCCAAAACTAACTGAGGAAAAACAGGAAACGCCAACTCCGAAACCAACTACTACACCAACTCCGGCAACACCGACGCCGACTCCAACTCCGAGTCCAACTCCGAACACCGTTAAAATTGTTAATCGCGGTGTTTTGAATGGGAGAGCTATTAATTTAGTCAGACCGCCATATCCGCCTGCAGCTCGGGCAATGAGAGCGTCAGGAGAGGTTAGAGTTCACGTTTTGGTTGATGAAAACGGTAATGTCGTAATGGCAAGAGCCGTCAGCGGTCATCCATTGCTACAACCCGGCGCAGAATCCGCCGCCCGTGCGTCTAAATTTAATCCGGCACTGATCAACGGTCAACAGGTAAAGATGAACGGAGTCATTGTTTATAACTTTACGGCTCAATAATCAAGGCTAATAAATTCGCAGATTTCGCCAAAATAGTGCTAATATGTTTCTAATTGGCTTAATAAACTGAATTCCTAAGCCCCAACTCTTATTTTTACATTGAAAATATGAAATTCTGTCCTAAATGTCAGACTAAATACGACGAAGAAGTTATCCGATTTTGCACTAAAGATGGGTCACCTTTAGTAGAAGAAAATCCGAGTTTTACGGCGATGCCAAGCCAAAGTTCGATTGACGATATTGGCGAGGAAACACTGATTTCCATCAAACGTCCAAATCTTCCGAATATTCCATCGCCGCCGCCTGCGACCATTCCTTCGCCTCCGCCCGCGATGGATGATGACGAAGAACCCGCTCCGCGAGTAGTTATTTCTATCAATGAAGAAAGAAAACAAGCAGTTCGTCCATTGGAAAAACCGTCGTATCAGCAACCTCCGCCGCCGCGTCAATCAAACACGGCATTAGTAGTTTTGCTCACCATTTTCGGAACTGTGGCAATTTTAGGAGGCGCATTTGGTCTCTGGTGGTTTTTGAGCAGTGGGGGCTCAACTGCGGCTAATGCCAATTCTAATAAAAATAGTAACAACTCAAATTTAGGAGTTAATTACAATGCAATTCCGTTAGACCCGGGCAACAATACTCTCAATTCAAATGTCAATTCAAATGTCAATACGAATGCGAATTCTAATGTCAATTCAAATGCCAATGCCAATTTGAAACCTAGTCCGACTAAAACTCCAACGCCAAAACCTTCGCCTGACAGCAATGCTAATCTGAATATCAACGACAACACAATTGTTAATATTCAACCGTCAAATTCAAACAGCTCGACCAATGTTAAACCGCCGACTACACCGACACCAACAGCAACCCCAAAACCTTCTCCATCACCGACCAATACATCTCCGTCAAATGTTAATGTCGGTGTCATAAATAGTCGTGCCACAAGTTTACCTAAACCTGCCTATCCCCCAACTGCCAAACAGATGGGGGCTTCAGGACAGGTTGCAGTCCAAGTTTTAGTTGATGAAACGGGAAATGTTCTTTCAGCAAAAGCGGTCAGCGGTCATCCGCTTTTGCGGGCACCTGCGGAGGCAGCGGCACGCCAATCCCACTTTAACCCCATAAAGGTTGGCGATAATCCCGTCAGAGCATATGGAACTTTGGTCTATAACTTCATTAATCAGTGAGCCAAAGGCAGAAACCCGCGC
>DAORIL010000403.1:0-6306 GCA_035438525.1 Pyrinomonadaceae bacterium | reverse complement strand
GGGTGGTTTTTACTTGATACAATTTGGCAGCATCATTCTCCGGTAAAAGATAGATCTCAATTAATTCGGTGCTTAAACCATTTTGCTGAACAACGATCAAGTATTCCTGCAAAACGTGATCTATCAGAAACATTAACTGCTCAAAATCTGAAATGGCATCTTCCAGATCAGATTCCCAAACCAGCGAATCTGCTTTAAGATTATGATTGAGAGTCCGGCGTGAATTTTCATTGATGAGGTCTATCAGCGGCAAAAATCCTTTGCCATAGCGGGAAATTAGATCAGCCGCCGGAATTTTCCGCAAATCCTTAATTTGGTTAAGTCCAAGACTCTTAAAAATACCCAAGGTATCTTTTTCGAGCGGAAGGCTTGTCAGAGGCAATTTGCCGATTGAAAGGGAAGTTTGATTGATTTCCGCCAACCTTTGGGAATTAACAGAAAATCCTTTTCCCTGTCGGGCTAAAATTATTGCTGTTTCCAAATTAGGATTAACTGCCAAACAACCGGTTACATTGTGACTTTCCATCGATTCGTTGATTGAGGAGGCAATGGTCGGCGGTGTCCCGATTAATTTCTCCAGCCCGCTAATATCAAACAAAATCCCGTCTTCCAGTAATTCGATCCGGTAGGCAAACTCCGTTGCCACCGCGATAAGAGCAGCTTGATCGGCATTTTTTGAAATAAGACAGGCAAAAAGTTTAGACATCTTCGTAACTGAATTCAAAATGTAAGCCTTGCGGCTCCATCGGAATTTTGCGGGAAACAAATGTCAGTTGAAACTTGCGTAACAACTTATATCTTCCTTTTCCCGACCAACAGCTTTTTTGCCGGGAAAGCATAAATGAACGATTGGTTGCCGGACCAATGATAACTTCTTGGGCTGTAACCAAAAAAAGAGTCGGCGTTTCTTTGACCAGATTCCGAAAACGATACCAGTAGGAATTGGGAATTGTCCGTAAAGTTTTTGCCTCAACCCCATTGAGGTTAAGCCAGATTGCTCCAAAGCCTTTTGCTTGAGCGAGATAACTGGTTGCTCGCAAAGATTTTTCAATTGAACCATCACCCTTGATCCACAATAAGTTTTCCAGAGTTACTCCACTTGAAGCCGCAGAAGATGGGTTAAAGCTGTTACAGACATCAACTACTCCGCAGATTTCCCCGGTTTGTGTAAGTTGAGCTAAAACCGACCCGATTAGACTACTTTTACCGGAACTGGCGGGACCGACAATTTCGGTCATTGCCCCTCTTGTCAATGAAATTCCGAGAGGTTCCAGAAAAACTTCCTCAGTATATTTTTGTTTCTCCAATATTTGAGAGAGTGGTGTCACTAATGCCGGAATCATAGACTTGAATCCCTTTGTTAATTTGTTGTATTATTTATGCAACACTAGATTAACATAGAAACAGTGTTTAAAATCAATAACTTTTTTTAAGCAAAGTTTAAGCAAATTGTTGTTTTCTAAAATGATAGAAGTTCAGAAAACTAATTAAACCTCAGAAAAAATCAACTCTTCGATGGTAATTTGGCGACTTGATTTAACTGCTTAAATCCTTTAAAAAAAGTAGAAAAATATTTAAATTACAAACGATACGGAGAAATTTATGTGCGGAAGGGCATCCCAAAAAGGAACAAAAGAGGATTTTACGGAACATATTTACGGATTTTCTCCGGGAGCGGATTTGAATTATCCGAATATTAAACCAACCCAAAATATGGCGGTGGTCGTCAATGAGGATAATGCAATTAAAACTGTTGAAGCCCGTTGGTGGATGCAAAAGGAGGGAAGCAAGGAATTTAATACCAAATTTGCGACCTTCAACGCCCGGTCGGAATCATTAGCAGATAGTTTTCTCTACAAACCAGCCTTAGCGCAGCGACGATGTTTGGTGCCGGTTTCGTCATTTTATGAATGGAAGGTTAAAGGAAAGCCACCCGTTGAAATCTTTATTTCAAAGGAAAAACCGTTTGCTCTGGCGGGACTTTGGAGCAACTGGTATGAAAACAACGAACACCGTTATTCATTTACGGTTATTACCTGTGAGCCGAATGATTTTATGCTTTCAATTCATAACCGGATGCCGGTTATCTTATTGGATTTGGGAAGTCAGGAATTATGGCTCAAGAAAGGGGATAGAGACTTGTTAAAGCCATTTGAGCGGGAATTAAAAGCAAATCAACTTGATGATTCATTGGAAAATATTTATAAACAAAAAAATCCAATGAAGTCTCTTGAATTCATTACCTAAACTGTTGGATATAAGCTATTACGAATCTTTAAATTTGTTCGAGTTTTTTACATTTGGGCGATTAATTTTGTAACATCATCGAGTTTATGAGCATTTTCAATCGGACTGTTATCAAAAACCATAAAATAACGATAATTATTGCCCGCTTTGCTTGTCCAAAGTTGCGCCAATCTTAACTTTCTCATTGAATCCGAGTTATCAAGATTATCGCCTTTCGATTCGACCAGTAGAATTTTTCCGCTTTTGGTCAGAAGTAAAAAATCAGGGTAATGATTCAAAAAACCGTTTAATCTAAATCCTTTCTTTTCGATGATTTTGTGCCAAAAAACAATATTTTCGAGATTGGCGAGTTCGTTGATGACTTTTCCTTCAAATCCGTTTATCGAAGATTCATTGACATAAAGACTTTTTTGAATCGCCGGGGCATTTGCCGAAGGCGTAATTGTTTCGGGCAGTTCGTAGTTTGGTTTGATAATGATTCGGTCAACGTCTAAATAATCAGAATATTTTCTTTCCTTATGAATAGTGGTCAAATCATTTATTTTACGTTTAATTTTCACGGCATAAATAAAATCTCTTTCCAGACAGTCTTTTAATTGGTCAGCGTCCATTTGTTCTAAAATTCTGTTGATGTAAAATTTCACTTCTTTGTCGGGAATCGGATACATATTGCCGATTAGTTTGCAAAATCTCTGATTGACGGCTTCGATTTTTGACTGCGGCGGCAGGCTTAGAATTTTTTGATTCAAGACGGCAATTTGTTGACCGCTCATCTTTTTGAAAGTCGGTTTGTAGTCTTCGCCGCTGACTTTTTCGAGGTCAATGTAGTAAGTTTCCGAATCAACCGTTTCAAAATCAATCGTGGCATCGGCTTGGCTTAATCTGAAGTCTTTTAGTAACTCGTCATTTTCAAGCAAAACTTCGGTTTCGCCTGCTTCAAAAAATCCGCCGTTTCCTTGAACCCGGATAAAAAATTGCGGTAATTTTAATTGTTTCGCTGTTTCGGCAAATACTTCTTTCATTAGTTGGGTGTTTGTTTTTTCTTCCAATTCTATCGGAAATTGAAACGGTTCTGCTTCGATTTTCTTTTCAAATTCGGTGTTAATGGCTAACGCCTTTTGTTTTAATTCTTCGAGATTGTTAGTCGTTTGCGTAATATTTACTTTGGAAATGTCAATTTCTTCGTCAATTTCGGTTGTCGTTTCCTCAATTTCAGGTTCGGGAAAAAGAATTGTTTGCGTCTGCTGCGGAATGACGGGCTTTTCTTCTTCGATAATTGTTTCGACAACCCGGTAATCGAGATTGCTAAAACCGGCTTGATTTAAGCCTTTGACTATATTTTCCAAGGTTTGCAGGAATTTGCCCGACGAAGTGAAGACATAGCTCAAATTTAGAAGCTGTTCATTATGTTGTTTCACGCTTGGTTGCCGCAAAACTCTACCTAAAATTTGTTCGACATCAACTGCCGAACCTTTGTTTGCCAGCGAAGCCAAAATATATGCAAACGGACAATCCCAACCTTCTTTCAAAGCGTTGACCGTAATGATAAAGCGAATCGGGCAATCACGGCTCAATAAATCTACGTTTTTGATTTCGTTAATGTCTGCTGTTTTGATAGCGATTTGTTCTTCGGGAATTCCGAGTTTGACGAGTTTGTTTTTAATGTCCTGAAAAGTTGTCGCGTCTTCGGCGTTTTTGGGTTCGGCTTGGAAGAGAACAATCGGGCGAATATAGCTTCCGCCGTTTTTTTCTTCTGCTTTTGCCATTTCTTCAAGCTGTTTTTGAAAGTTCAGCGCATTGGCTAAAACGTCCGTTTTATCGCGTTGATTCTGCACGACAACGGGCAATTTGACCATATTATTTTTCTTGAGCTGCGCCGCGCTGACAAAACTGATGATGTTGCTGTTGTTTCTGGGCGTGGCAGTTAAATCGAGAATAAAACTCGGATTCAAATTTTGGAGCATTTCGACGCTCAAATCGGTTTCGGCATTGTGGCTTTCGTCAACGATGACGACGGGTTTCAAACTTCGCAGAACGCTGATGACCGAAACGACTTCTTCATCAACTACGAAATCCGCCAAATTACCGTTTTCCTGATAAAGTTTGCGGTCTTCTTTTTTTCTGGCGCGAAGGCTGTCAAAACTTAAAACGATAAGGCTTAATTGCTCTTTGACCGAATCTCTATTAAATCCGCCGCCTTGTAAAATATCGTTTTTGGTAAAAATTTCGACTCTGCCGTTAAAATGAGTTTTCAATTTCAAATTATAAGGATGACCTGCATCGCTTAAATTTTTGATTGTCTGGTCGAGTATCGTAATCGAAGGCACGAGCCAAACGACAGCTTTTGGCTGTGCGGGATTCGTTTTCGTGAAATTTTCAAAAATCGGACGCAGTGCATTGACGGCGATAAAAGTTTTGCCGCCTGCCGTTGGGACTTTGACGCAGACATTCGGAACGCCTTTGACCGCGTGTTTATAAGCGTCCATCGTTACGCCTTTGTCCTGCCAATAGGTTTGAAACGCTTTACCGATGCCGATATCCTGATAACGGTCAAGATATTCGAGAAAGTTTTCCAAATCGGTGATGACGGTTTGTTGATAATCTTTCAGTTCCATAATTAAAATCTGGTAATTTCACGAGGAATTTTCTTAAAAATGATGTTGTGTTTCTGCAAAAATTCGCGCGTCAATAAACAATTATCGGCGTAAATAATCGAGGACTTCGGCTTAAATGGCAGATTTGCCAAAAAATCCAAATCCAAAGTCGTTGTTTTCTGCGGCTCATAAATAAAAAAGTAAGCCGTTTCGTCCACTAATCCCAATAAATAAGGCGATAATTCGTTGTCCATCGAAACTTGATGTTCAACCGGAATGTTTTCGGAAAAAGCGACATAGCGGCGGATTTCATCAACTCCGATAGCTTCGTTCAAATTATCATCTTCAAGGAAAATTCTGTCGCCGATTTCATAATAATCAAACGCGCCGCCCAAACCTTCGACCGCTTTTGCGCCTTCCCCATAGCCTTGCATCACGCGCCTAACTCTTTCGGCAGTGATTGTTTCGGCGTAATCCATTGTTTCGATTAAGATGAATTTGCGGTTTCCGCCGTCTTCTTTGTTCAATTTCACAACCGCATGTGCTGTAGTTCCAGAACCTGCAAATGAATCGAGAATTATTGAATCTTTTTTGGTTGATAATTCTAAAATTCTTTTTAACAGTTTTGTTGGTTTAGGCGTATCAAAAATTTCAGAACTGTTTATTGCTTTAACTTCTTGTTTTGCGTCTTGATTGTCGCCTACGTCATCTCTAAACCAAATTGTTGAAGGCACAATTCCTTCTTTAACTTCGGATAAAAAGCGTTTTAGAGAAGGAATAGCATCGCCTTTATTTCCAAACCAAAGACGATTATCGGCGCGAAGTCTTTCAATTTCATCTTTGGGTCTGCTCCAACTTCGTCCTTTTGCTGGAAACACTATTTTCCCAGACGGTGTTTGTATTCCGTAAAAATCTCTATCTCTATGTTCATTTCTGGTTAAATCACTTGACTTCCAGTTTCCGCGCAAATCGTTATCAAGATTTTTATATGCTTTATCTTGTTTTTCAGTTCTTGGTAAAAGATTTCTTTTCCATTTATCAACACTTTTCGCATAAACAAGAATATGGTCGTGCATAGCCGAAAAAAATTGAGCATCGTTTTGTGGCGAGTATTTTTTCTGCCAAATTACATTAGCAATAAAGTTTCTAACACCAAAAATTTCGTCTAAAATAAGTCGTAAATTTCCAACTTCAATATCATCAATCGAAATAAAAATCGCACCGTCATCAGCCAAAAGTTTATGAAGCATTTTCAAGCGAGGATACATCATACACAGCCATTTATCGTGGCGCGATAAATCTTCGCCTTCTTTGCCGACAACCTGACCGAGCCATTTCTTGATTTTTTCATCATTGACGTTATCGTTGTAAATCCAGCCTTCATTCCCAGTGTTATAAGGCGGGTCAATATAAGTAGAAGGACAGAATTATTTTATAAATAATCTGTCCTGAAAGCTAATCTTGT
>DAORIL010000402.1:0-6321 GCA_035438525.1 Pyrinomonadaceae bacterium | reverse complement strand
CTAATCACAACAATATTTTTTACAAATTTCACACGGAGAGCACTCATTTATGGCTGAAAGCTACTATCACACGAACGAAATCATTTTCAAAAAAGGCGATGAAAGCACTTTTGCATATGTAATCTTAGCGGGAAAAGTTGAGATTCTACGGGATTATCCCGAAAACCCATTGCAGCTGGCAGTTTTAGAAGAGGGAAATATCTTTGGCGAAATGGGCTTAGTTGACGAACGTCCCCGTTCTTTGACCGCCCGGGCAATAGAAGAAACAAAACTTTTGACCATCACGCGCGAAGGGTTTGTTGACCTGATTCGGCATAAACCTGATGAGGCGCTCGTTTATTTACGAATGTTCTTTGAGCGTTTACGGGCAATGAATATGCGGGTAATGAGAGAAAATTCACCGCCGCCATCAATTGAAAGCAGAAAGTCCTCAGTTGAATGGAATGTCAGAATTTTTCCGTTGACTCCGATGGCAGAGGTTTATATTTCCAAGAATGGTTTGTCCATAAATTCAAATTCGTTTCGGGTTGGCAGAAAATCTAAAGGAGCTAATGATCCGCTAGAAATAAATGACCTGATTATAGAAGATTCTGCACCTTATAATGTCTCGCGTAATCATTTTTCGATCGAGAAAATTGAGGGGAAAGTTTTTGTTCAGGATCGCGGAAGTTTTTTAGGGACAATTGTTAACGGAAAATCTATCGGCGGGAATCACAATAGTGCAAGAGTTGAACTTTTGGAAGGCGAAAATCATATCATCGCCGGAACGCATCATTCGCCCTATAAATTTAAAGTTGTGGTCAGTGTCGGAAACTAGGGGTTGAAACCATTTTGTCTGGAAATTAAAAGAATTCGGTAGTATTCTGTCGAATGTTAGTTAATTTTATTTTCTGAGGACAAATTATGAGAAAAACTTTTATAAGTTTATTTTTTCTGCTCATTTTTGCTCTTGCCGCTTTTAGTCAAACCACGCCAAAGCCGCCGACTACACATTTGAAAGTCGGTGACGCTGCGCCTGATTTTACTTTGACCGATACTGCCGGCAAGCCTGTTAAATTGAGCGATTTTAAAGGTAAGAAAAATGTAGTCTTAGCCTTTTATGTCTTAGCCTTTACGGGTGGTTGAACCAAAGAATTACAAGCATATCAGGCTGATATTGCAAAATTTGAGGCAACCGACACCGTTATTTACGGTATTTCGATGGATAGTTTTGTTGCTAACAAACGATTTGCCGAAGACATCAAAGTTACTATTCCGCTCCTGAGCGATTGGAAACGAAAAACGACCATCGATTATGGTCTTTACAACGAAGAATCCGGCTACGGCGCACGCGGAACCTTCGTTATTGACAAAGAAGGCAAGATCCAACACATCGAACTCGGACGAACAGCCATTGATCCGACAGGTGCCTATCAGGTCTGCGATTTGCTGACCAAAAAGAAAGAGACGAAAAACCAATAAGCTAAAAAGGCGCGGTTTTCGTGCCTTTTTCTCTCCCCCTAAATTTCTCAAAAAATCTAAAATAAGAGACTTGTTTATGAAAAAAACTCTCGCAATGTTATTTGTTTTGATAATTTCACAAATCATTTTTGCTCAGACCAAAATTGATGAATATGAAAGACTTAACTCTGATGCTGAGTCAGGAAGACTTACTATGTTACATTCTTATATTTTGGAAAGCCCTAACTCAAAAGGACAAATCCTTATTTATCCAAAAGAAAAAACTCCGCTCGGAAAAATCCTCAGACATATTTACGGGATTAGAGCTTATACAGGTTTGGATAATTCATCGTTGATTATAGAAACTGGCAGAGAGAGAAAAAAGCCATTTAACGAAATATGGCTTATCAAAGAAGGTGAAAAGAAAATTAGCATTAATTCTGTCTCTTACGAAGATAAATTGAATGACAAAATCAAAAAGAAAACACTTTTTGATAGAGAATGTATACTTTGTGAACCGACTGTAGATCTTGACCAATATATATTTAGGCAAGGCTTGGATTATTTTGCAAAAGCCTTAAAAGCTAACCCAAAGGCTTCTGCTCTTATTGAAATTGCAACAGTTCAGTATTTATCAGAAACCAAAAAAGAAAGAAGAGAGCTAATTGCTAAAATATATAACTCTTTAGTAAAGAAACATCTCATTAAACAGTCCAGAATCAAAATTGAATTCATTGGTAGTGACAATGCAAGTTTTTACCTTATTCCTAATTCCACACGAAAATAATTTTTTCTTTCCACCAGAGTAAAAAGCATTTAGTAAAAGCAAAAACTAATGAGTCAGAGACATTAAAAATTAATCTTTAGCAGAAGCCAGCCGTTAATTTTCCTCTATTTCGGAATCCCCTTGATATAGTTTGCAATTTCCGTAACCGGCGGTATCACAATATATTGCGCGGTATATAGTTCAGTATCTACATCCCGCTCTATCTCCTTATTTTCAAAGGATTTTTTAGAAATAATACTCGAATTTTTGTAGTCAATTAGAGAAACCTCGCATTTATTGGCGAAAACGGGAGTTCTTTCAACCGCCCCAAGTTTATTACCTTTGCGGCAAATTACCCGGATCAGCGTTTCAATTTCATCAACTTTTTCGGCGATTCTATCACTGCCTACGCCCCAGCCTTCGTAATCATATTTGTAGATTTCTTTTCCAAACGGATCGAATCCCTTAATTTCGGCTCTCCCCGAAGCCTCCAACCAGACCACGGCAAATTTTCCTTTAATAGCGGCGTTTGGCTGAATGTTTTCGGGGAACGAAATTCTGGCTAATTCACCGGCTAAATTTTTGAAAGCTGTGTATTTTCCGTAAGTTCCGTTTTGGCTATCAAAGGGAAGTTCAGCTAATGGAGTTGATAGTTTTTCCAAAGGCAAACTTGAAATATACTCGTCCATCTCATCCGGCGGACGCAAAACATATTCGCTTGTTCCTTTGGAAGTTTTGATTGCTTTGGGCGGAGTGTTGTTGGTAAAAGTTTTTTGGGCAATGATGGCGGGAGTTTTGTAATCAATAACCGTCACTTTGCAAACATTGGCGAACGCCGGAATATTGCCCTCGTATGTTCCCAAACGATTTCCTTTGTTACAGCCGATTTGGATTAGCGTCTCGATTTCTTCGGGCGTAGTTGCTAAGCGTGAGGTCGAAAAGCCGTAACTGTCGAGGTCAGTTTGGCGTAACTCTTTTCCTGTGTAGTCAATCCCGACAATTTTTGCTTCATAGCTTTTTTCGACTATCGCCAATTTCCCTTTGATAATTGGATTCGTGGCAATTTTCTGCGGCGGTGATATTTTGTAAAGCTCTTCGGCTTTATTCATCAATGGCTTATAGTCTTTTTCGCCCGAAACCGCAGTTGAAGAATTGCTCGAATTATTGGAATTTACATTACTTTTTGAATTGATTGAACTGACCGTATTTGATTTTTTTGAAATTGCAAGAAAAGCCACCAACCCGATTATTCCGATTAAAATCAGCCCGCCGCAACCGAGCAAGCCGAATAAAATTCCTTTTGAACTACCTGATTTTGGCGGAGTGATTTGGCTTTGCGGATTAAATTGCGCTTGTGGCTGATTATTTGGTAAACTTGGCGGAGTCCACGCAGGCGCAGGCGTGGGAAACATTACTTCTAATTTTTGCCATTGCTGTTGACCTTGTTTAAATCCGAGATCGTTTGGCGAAAGCTGTCCGTTTTTCAGCATTTGAAGCACCGCACTTTCTTCAAATGGTCCAAGTTGTTGCCCGTTTTTGTTGATGTAAATTTGCATATTTTAACTTTTGCCTTCCTATTTATCTCTGGAATAAGTCAGAGAATACGACTCACCTTGCTTAAGAAACAGTTTGCGCGGAGAAAACGCCTCGTAACCCGCCATTCTCGCTTGATAAGTCACATTTCCGGCCGTTGCGTTAATGGTTTTTGTCGTTCGCGGCAGAGCAACATATTGTCTTCCGTTGAGCGTGATATAAACTTTTAGCGGGGTTTTATTGACAACAACAATTTGCGGCGGAAGAGTCGGAGCGATTTTGGTTGTAACGACTCCGCTGTTGGTATCTTGCGGTTCGGGAATTATCGGAGTTTGCGAACTTTGATTAGCTTTTCGATATTTGACAACGAACTGGTCAACTAAAGAGAGAATTTCTTCGCGTAAATCTTCTGCTAAACTTTTAGCATCGCTTGAATAAACTCCGGAAATATCCCAGGTTGTTCCGAGAAATCGGGAGCTCGAATTTCTTTGTAAAATAACGCCTTGATCTAAATACAAAATCAGGGCGTAACCAATTGAGCCATCATCATTTCTGATTGTTCTGATACTAATATAAATTGACTGCGGCGCATTATCATCAATAATAAAACCTGCGTCTTTGAGAGCAGATTCAACTGAGGTTTTTATTTGGGCAGGATTTAATCCGAGTGCTTTTACATCGTCATTAACATCAGAAATTGCGACTCCAACCCGATTAAATCCGGCAAAGACCATCTTGTCACGATCAACTTGAGCATAGACCGCGTTCAATCCAATTAAGCCAATTACTAAAATCAGAAATAGTTTTTTCATTTTTGTTCTTCTCCAATATTTTTATTTTCTTATCAATTACTTAATGCCGTCTAACTTTTTGTGTGCAGTTTGAGATTAAATGAGAGGTTTATCGGGCAAAAATTCATTTTGGATAATTTGAAGAATAGCACTTTTTTCAAATTGTCCAAATTATTTTCCATTTTATTTCATTACTTCATGGTCTAAAAATTATATTAAGGCAATTCTCCTTTGTGGATTTCTCCTTTTTGTGTGAATCGGTTTTTCTCATTCGATAATTCCAATCTTTGCTCAAACACCTTTTCATTAACTCTCCAACAAATGTTATAGTAAGCAAAAATTAGCTCGTCCAATTTCTAAATCTGAGGAGATTCAAATGTCCGCTAAAATCGTTTTCTTTGTGCCAAGAGTTTTCTTTGGTCTAATAATTCTGTGTTCATTATTCGTTACTCTTTCCATTGCCCAAAAAGTTGATTCTAAACTTTATCAAAGTATGAAATGGCGGATGATTGGTCCGTTTCGCGCCGGACGCACGGTTGGCGCCGTCGGAATTCCCAGTCAGCCAAACGTTTTTTATATCGGAGTTAATAATGGTGGAGTCTGGAAAACAACTGATGCCGGACGGACCTGGCAACCGATTTTTGATGATCAGCCGACAGGTTCAATCGGTGATGTAACTGTTGCCCCGTCAAATCCGAATGTGGTTTACGTCGGGAGCGGTGAAGGACTGCAGCGTCCCGATCTTTCAACCGGAGACGGAATGTATCGGTCAAATGATGCAGGGAAAACCTGGACTCATTTGGGTTTGCGTGAAGGTCAGCAAATTGCCTCGATTACCGTTGATCCGAAAGACGAAAATCGTTTATTTGTCGCGGTGCTTGGGCATCCATACGGACCAAACGAAGAACGCGGGATTTATCGCTCGACCGATGGCGGAAAGACTTTTCAAAGGGTTTTATATAAAGACGTTGATACAGGTGCGTTTCAAGTTGAATTTGACCCGAATAATTCAAATATTCTTTACGCCGACCTGTGGGCTGGACGCCAGGGTCCTTGGGAAAACGGTGCTTGGCAGGGTAAAGAAAGCGGAATGTTCAAATCAACCGATGGCGGAAATACGTGGAAAAAATTGACCAACGGTTTGCCGACGATTGAACAAGGTTTGGGGCGCATCGGCTTTGCCATTTCCCGCAGTAATCCGAAAAGACTTTTTGCAACCGTTGATGCTGCTCCGCAATTTGCCGGGCTTTATGTTTCAAACGATTCCGGCGAAAACTGGCAAAGAGTCAACGGCGATCCGCGTTTATGGGGACGTGGTAGCGATTTTGCCGAGGTAAAAGTTCATCCGAATGATCCTGATACGGTTTTTATTGCCAATGTTGCTTCCTATAAATCAACCGATGGCGGAAAAACTTTTGTTGGATTCAAAGGCGCACCGGGCGGTGATGATTATCACCGAATTTGGATCAATCCCGAACATCCTGACGTGATGCTTTTTGCTACTGATCAGGGGGCAACAATTACGGTCAACGGTGGTGACACCTGGTCGAGTTGGTATAACCAACCAACAGCTCAGTTTTATCATGTTATTACTGATGACCAATATCCATATTGGGTTTATGGCGGACAACAGGAAAGCGGTTCGGCAGGCGTTGCTTCGCGCGGAGATACGGGTGCAATTATTGCACGAGATTGGCGGACGGTTGGTGTTGAAGAATACGGCTATGTCGCGCCTGATCCGCTTGACCCAAACATCATTTACGGCGGAAAACTGACGCGATATGACAGACG
>DAORIL010000401.1:0-6323 GCA_035438525.1 Pyrinomonadaceae bacterium | reverse complement strand
ATTGCTAATTGATTTTATTACTTTATACCACTAATTAGAGGTCAATCAAAACTTTTTTACCTTTTCACTCTTTCACTTTTTTACTCACTTTTCTTTTACGTCATTGGCAGAATTAAGTTTCTGCAATGCTAAATTGGCTGCTGCCATTTCAGCGGTTTTGATCGAAGAACCCTGTGCTTCTACCCGATTTTCACTCCATACTGCCTCGACAGAGAAAATTCTCTTATGCGGAGGACCTTCAATTTTAATCACATTATAGGTCGGTGCAGATTGTTTTTGAGCTTGGAGCGTTTCTTGGAGTAAAGTTTTGTAATCGAGTGAAGAAGTTGGTGTAATTTCACGAAAATCTTCTGCCAGTATTTTTTGGACAAAAGCTCGTGCCGAAATGTAGCCGCTGTCAAAAAAAATTGCAGCAATGACGGCTTCTAAAGTGTCGGCTAAAAGGGCTTGTTTATTTCTGCCGCCCGTTTTTTCTTCGCCTCGCCCGACTCTTAAAAACTCTCCTAAATGCAATTTCTGACTGTTTTTAGCCAAAGTTTCGGTGCTGACGAGACGATGTTTCATTAAGGTCAACTCGCCTTCACTGGCATTCGGATATTTATAAAAAAGATATTCTACCACCGCCATTCCAAGCACTGCATCGCCGACAAACTCAAGCGATTCGTTTTGCAAGCGGCGGATCTCTTCTTCCGAACCTGTCGGGATTTTCTCATACGCCCATGAACGATGCGTCAGCGCACGTTCAAGCAAGGTGATGTCCTGAAACTGATAACCGAGAATCTGCTCAAGTTTTGCCGTATTTTTTGACATCAAATATAAAGTCTTTTGATCTTTGATTTTTGATCTTTGATTCATTCTATTTTTCAACAATTAAAATACAGCTTAGTTTTGTGAAAAGCGAATCATCCAAGGTCAAAGATCAAAAATCAAAAATCACTATGTAGAAAATGAAAGTCGAACGCCTAATCTAGCATTCGACTTTCAAGTGATTCAAAAACTGCTTAGCTTTTGATTAACGAGTGCCTTTCTTTTTAGGAGCAGGCTTTTTAGCTGGGGCTTTTTTGGCTGTCGTTGTTGCTTCAGTTGTTGCCGGAGTTGTTGTTGCTGCCGGTTTAGCCGTTGTTGCAGTTGTGGTTGTCGGAGCAGTTCTCGGTCTGGTGTCCGTTGATGCTGCTGTGTTTGCCGGAGATTCAGAACTAACCGTCATGGCAGTTGGTGTTCCGGTGGTAGTTGGTGTTGTTTCAACTACCGGAGCTACGGCTGATGTCGGATCAGGGAATGGTTTAGCCGTTACACCTGATAACCAAGCATCAAATCCACCAATATTAGCTTCACCATTGCGGAATCCGTAAAATTTCTTAGCGTTATTAAGCAGTGCTTCTTTGTATTTAGCATCTGTTTTAATGTTAGCATTAGCAATTTTATAGGCTCTGGCATAAGCATCCATCACACGTTCCATATAACCTTTTTGTAATGCAACGAGGTCGTTGTATTGTTTTTCTACTTCCGGGAATTTTGGATCTGGAGGAGTGATCTTTTCAAGAGTTTGTAATTCTGCATACTTGGCATTTTTATCATTTTCAAGACGTTTGAATTCATCAATATACCAGGCTCCGATGGTGCGGTAAACTTCGGCTATCTTATCTTTGGTTTCACAACCCGCTTGAGTTGCTTTGTAAAGATATGGAAGTGAATCTTTCTTTTGGTTCATTCGGTCAAACATGATTTTGCCAATGGTGTAGTTCATCCAACCTGTGGCATTGGTTTTTCCATCAGGGCAATCTTTTGTTTTATATGTATAAACAAATGCGCCAAAATTATCAGAAACTTTTCCTTCATTCATTTTTTGCAAAGCCATTTTTGCGTAATTAATTGCTTCACCGTTGAATTTATCAACCGGAGGAGCGGCTGTTGCATTGTCAAAACCTATAGATGCAAGAACCAGAATAATATCAAGACTATCAGGGTAAAAACCAACTAATTGGCGACCGCTGGCAAAAGCATCATCCCATTTTTGAGCCGGAACAGCAGCATTAAATTGATTGTAAAGTTCTGCATCTCGAACTACGACTTCGAGTTTTGGCAACTGTTTATTAATATATTCTTTTACGTCAGCTGCGTCTAAATCTTTACATTTTTCGAGATATTCTTTTCCCGCAGCTACTGCAGTTTTGAATTTTTCGAGTTCAGGACCTTTTCGGTTGGCTAAAAACTTATCGTAAATAGGGGTGCACTCTTCCGGTGTCTGTGCAATAGATGTAATAGCCATTGAGCTAACTAACATCATTCCAAAAATTAAAAACTTAAATGCGTTTTTCATTAAAACTTATCCTCCAAGCTATTGTTAATCGTGCAAAATTCAAAACTAAGCAGTTTTCGCTTTTTGCGTGAATTCAGATGTGATTTATTTTAAAATGGTTGCTAATTTCTCAAATCAGTTCAAACAAAATTTATCTGAAATCGTAGAATTCATACTAATTTCTAATTTGAAATAGAAAACTAAATAATCTCCCAAATTTTGCTTTTATGTCAAGCAGAATCGCTGTTCAAATGCCAATAAAACAAGTTTTAATAGTTGTAGAAAAAAAACTAATAAAAAAGTTAGAGTCCTTTGCGAACTGAAGGCTTTTAAAGAGTTCAGTGACTTTCCATGGTCATTAAATTGGCAAAAATTTCGAGTCCGTCCCAAAGATTTTGCAGCCGAATATTCTCGTTTTCGGCATGCTGATTATTGTCATAATTAGCAATCGGAACAGTAATCGCAATCGTGTTTAAAGAATCGGTAATGATCGAAAGCGGAAGACTTCCGCCCAAAGACGGCAGTTTGACAATCGGCTCTGTCGACTGTAATTGCACAGCCTTAATTACCTGCAAAGAAAGAGGTAAATCCATTTTGGTGCGTTGTGCGTTGTAGCCGCCTTCACGATGAATAAATTTAGCGATGAACGGATATTTCAAACGTTCTTCGGGCGTTGGCTCGCGGTCAATCAGATAAAATCCTTGCGCTTTGATATGGTTTTTTAGTTTTTCAACCTGACGCAGCACATCGTTTCCTTTGACCAGACGCAAATCTAAAACTGCGGTTGCGCTTGACGGAATGACATTTCGCGCAAGCGCACCAACGTCACCGCTACTAATTCCATTGATATTTAATGATGGCAAATTTATCAATTCCAAAAGACTTTTTCCGCTGCCTTCGGTATAAGTGAGTCCAAGTTGTTTTTTTAATTCGTTATCATAAGCAGGAGCATTTTTTAAAGCCTGAATTTCGCTTTGGCTCAAAGGCTCAACGTCAGAATTCCAATCTTTAATAGTGATATTACCTTTGTCATCTTTCATCGAAGCCAAAAGTTTAACCAAAGTAAGTGCCGGATTCGGCGACCAATTTCCGTAATGTCCGCTGTGCAAAGGGCGATTTGCGCCATAAACCGTGACATCAACATTTGTGTCTCCGCGCACACCAAAAACTACCTGTTTTTTGCCTGATTGCTGTGTCGGACCATCACAAATAATCCAGCCATCAGATTTTAAAAGGTCTTTGTTTTTGAGAAGAATTTCTCCTAAATGTGATGAACCTGCTTCTTCTTCGCCCTCAAATAGAAATTTGATACTAACTGTTGGACTGATTTTTTTTGCCATCAGCGCGTCAAAGGCTTTTAAGATTGCAAAAACACCGCCTTTATCATCCGAGGCAGAACGAGCATAAATGCGCCATTCAGGATTGATTTTTTCTCCTTTGTTTGGAAATGGAATATCTTTTCCGCCTTTTTCTGAGGCATCCGAGCGCAAAACCGGACTCCAGGGCAAACTGCCCGCCCATTGTTTCGGATCAGTCGGTTGCCCGTCATAATGTGCATAGAAAACGATGGTTTGTTTAGCATTTGGGACAATCCATTCGCCATAAACGGCGGGTGGTGCTGATGGATCTTGGGCAGATAATAGTTGCGGTTTAAGTCCGCGCTGTTTCATCAGTTTGACTAAATAATCGGCATTGCGGCGAATATTCGGGGTATCGGACGCGACGTTTGGAATCGAAAGGAGCTGAACAAAATCTTGTAATAATTGAAGCTCGTTACTTTGGCGATATTCGCGGACAGCATTGGTTACAGAATTTTGGGCAACGAGGTTGTAAGCAAAAAGTAGAATTAGTAAAAGGGACAAGACCGTTTGATTCATATTAATTTTAGAAAATGTGTAATTAGAATTTATTAGGGAAAATTAAAACAAAATTTATCGGCAACCATTAAGGAGAATCTCTTTATCTTCAACTAGTTCACCGTTTTTAATGACTAAAGTTGCAAAAGATCCCTTTCCTTTCCATCTCAATTTTTTTGAGACGAATTTCAATTTGCTGCCTATTGGGATGTTCCCGTAAATCGAACAAAAGACTTCTATTTCATTATCTTCACTACCATTACCGCTCACTTGACCGAAAACGTAAATAGTATTTTCATCAATAATTTTATCTCTTTCTTTCTTCAAAAGATTGCCTGTTTCAATATCGAATGTGAAATTATTCAGTTCAAAAGTTTGCAAGTTTATTTTTGAATCTTCAACTAAATAAGGTTTATTAGATGATTCATAAAAATTAAGCCATCGAAAGTGGCTGGCAGAAATTGTGATAAATCTTGAGTTATCAAGTAGTTCGCTGAGTTTGTATGATTTTAGCATTTTACCATTTTTGAAAAAATGCAAAATCTCAGGATTTTTCCGGTTATCTTGTGTGCTGTAATCATCAACTGCAACAATAGATTTACCGTCATCACTAATAATAACAGACATTGACCAAAGAAGATTATCTATAAATCGGTAAAGTCTTTTTCCCGTTACTTTTTCGACTAAAGACCACTCCAGTTTTTTTATGTCGTTTAAGTCCTTAAGGTTTAATTCATACTTACCATTTTTACTTATAAATGTCGTATTGAACCGGTCTTGGTCTGCTTTTATAGCCATAGGAAATAAGAGAATTGCAATAATTAAAAGAAATTTCATTTTGACCCTTGGTAGTAAAGGAATTTTGGGGGCATTATACAACAAAAAACACAAAGATTATGTGAAATCATAAATCTGGCTGACAAAATCTCTGTTCATAATCAACTCTCTAATTTTGTTAAAATTGTAAAAACTTCGATTAATACTTGATTCCGCGAAACCGAAGTTTTATTTTGGACGTATGTTCAAACACAACGAAAGTTTGTTTGAAATCATCAAATATTTGAAATTTTAGAACGGGAAGTAAAAATTATGTCGCAGAAAGCAGTTTATCAATTATCAGCACGTCAGATTTTGGTTATTGCATTTTTATCCGCCCTCTTTGCGGCCGGATTAGCAGTATTAATTAATAATTACGGTAGTTTTTGGCGCGATAATGGGTCGCCAAATGTTTCGGCAGAAGAAACTCCGCAATTAAACTTAACTAATCCTGATACTATCAGCGATGAGCAAAACAGCATTGAGGTTTATAAAACGCTTTCGCCGGGTGTGGCTTTTATCAATACTACTTCTTATACCCAGGATTTTTGGGGCGATGTCGAAGAAGGTAAAGGTTCAGGTTCAGGTTCGGTCATTGATAATCAAGGACATATTGTCACGAATTTTCACGTTATCGAAGGTGCCCAAAAAATCACTGTCAGCCTCGGCGGAGACAAGGTTTATACTGCTAAATTGGTTGGCGGCGATCCTGATACGGATTTGGCGATAATCAAAATTGATCCGCCGCAAACTGGTCTGACGATTGTTCCGCTTGGCGATTCGGAAAAATTGGTTGTCGGACAAAAAGTTTTAGCCATTGGCAATCCGTTCGGATTGGACAGAACTTTAACGACCGGGATTATTTCGGGTTTGCAGCGTCCGATTCGGGCTCGTAATGACCGCTTGATCGAAGGCGCGATTCAAACCGATGCTTCAATCAATCCGGGTAATTCCGGCGGACCATTGCTTGATAAATTCGGCAAAATGATCGGGATAAACTCGCAAATTTTGTCGCCTGCAGGTGGTTCGGTCGGAGTCGGTTTTGCCATTCCGATCAGCATTGCTAAACGCGTAATTCCGCAACTGATTCAATTTGGCGAAGTTAAACGTCCGAAACCGGGCGCAAATCTTTTGAGTGTTGAGCAATTAGCCGAACAAGGGGTCAAACTTCCGGTGGGAAGCGGTTTGCTGGTGCGAAATGTTTTAACCGGCGGTTCATTTGATAAAGCCGGTATTAAAGGACTTTCGCGCAACGGTTACGGCGAAATCGTTTTGGGTGATATTGTTCTTTCGATGGACGGCGAAAAAATGTCGGATACGGACGTTTTAGACAGATTTTTAGATAAAAAGAA
>DAORIL010000400.1:0-6346 GCA_035438525.1 Pyrinomonadaceae bacterium | reverse complement strand
TTTATTGAACTCTTCGGTAACTTTGCTGTCTTCAGGAACCGTTTTTTCTTTATCAGCTTTTTGATACATCACTTCCGCCTGGACCAGATTTTGTAAAACCTGTAAACGGGCTTGAGCTAATTCAAGCGGAGACAATTTTGATTCTTGTCCCTGCGCCTGTTGTTTGACGACCTTTTCGACTTCTTCCATGGTGATCGCTTTTCCATTAACGGTAGCAGCAGTTTCATTATTGACAGGTTTGCCATCCGGTCCGGGTGACGGATTGTTTCCGCACGAACTAAAACCGATAGTTGTAACCGCTAAAATAGCAATCGCTAAAAACTTAAATTTGAATTGTTGCACTGTGGCTTTTACTCCTTCAAAATAAACAATATTCATCATTGCTTGACTTAAACTAAATAAATTTGTTATAAATCTTGTTTTTGAGTTTGTGCAAAACAAACTCTATTTATAACCCTCGTCTTAATAATTTGGAGGCTAAAATAATGGCAAAACGCTGTGATGTCTGCGGAAAAGGTCCGCAATTTGGAAATAATGTTTCGCATGCTAACAACAAAACCCGTCGTCGCTTTAACCCGAATTTGCAATCAATTCGTGTTGTTGCACCAACTGGTGGCGCAACCCGTCAAAAAGTTTGCACTCGCTGTCTAAAAGCGGGTAAAGTTGTCAAAGCTGTTTAGGTAGTTTGAGATTTTAACTCAACCTTAGGTTGCCAAGTGTAGAAATATACTTGGCATTTATTTTTACCCAACAACGGCGATACACTCAATTTCCACTCGTGCATCTCGCGGCAGACGTGCTGCCTCTACGGTTGCACGCGCCGGTTTATTATCTATAAAAAATTCACTATAAACCGCATTCATTGCCGAAAAATCATTCATATCAGCCAAAAAGACCGTAGTTTTGACCACATGGTTCAGACTACTTCCGGCAGCGTCTAAAATCGCGCTTAAATTTCTCAGCACCTGACTCGTTTGTTCATGAATATCACCCGAAACAAATTCTCCCGTCTTTGGGTTGATCGGAATTTGTCCCGAAACGAAAACCATATTTCCGGCTTTTACCGCTTGCGAATAAGGTCCGATTGCTCCCGGCGCATTTTCTGTTGAAATAATTTCTTGCACGTTTTAGTAGCCCTTAATTAAACTTTTTTATTCAAGCAAAAGGCGAATTTTATCAGAATTATTAGCAAAAAGAAAGCGAGGTCTGGCTCGAAATTGTAAAGCCTTTGTAAAATATCAATAAAAATCAAAGGTTCTCTCCATTAACCCGAATTATTGACCCGTTCAACATCAATCACCCCAGAGACTTTTTTAATTGAAGAAATAACCCGATCAAGATGTTTTTTATCAAAAACCTCGACCGTTACTTCGATCAAACCGCGCTCATCGTTTGAAACATTAGCACTGGCATTGCGGATGCTCGTTTTGATGTCGGCAATCGCATTGGTGATTCCCGCTAACATTCCGGTCCGATTTTCCGTAATCGCTAAAAGTCGTGCAGATTGAACGCTTTGTAGGTCACCTTTTGCCCATTCGACTTCGACAATACGCTCTTTATTGACCATCAATTGTTTGACATTTTTGCAGGTTTTATTATGAACAACAATTCCTTTTCCAAGTGAAATATAGCCGATAATTTCATCACCTTTGAGCGGATTGCAGCAACGGGCTCTTGTCAGCAACAAACCGTCAACACCTTTGACAATAATTGCATCCTCGCCCATTCCAATAAATTTTTTAACGGCTTTGACGCTTGATTGGATGGTGGATTCTTTTTTCTTTTCGGGGTCTAGTTCCGCAAATTTTTCGGGTCCGAGATATTTGGCTATGACATTTCTAGGCAAAGTTTTACCGTAGCCGATCGAAGCCAACAAATCGTCAACTCTGCCTAAACCGTATTCGTTGGCAATTCGTTTTAGATCCGCTTCGCCGCTCGAATACATTTTCTTAGGCGATAATTGAAATTTTTCTGCTTCTTTTTCAAAGAGTTTGCGACCCAAATCGATCGATTCGGTTCGTTGTTGCTCAGAAATCCAATGTCGAATGCAGTTGCGGGCACGAGAAGTAACAACATGATTCAACCAATCACGCGAGGGCTTTGAATTCGGACTCGTCAAAATTTCAATCACATCGCCATTTCTGATTTCGCTTCTGAGGGCAACCATCCTGCCATTAACTTTAGCTCCGGTGCATTTATCCCCAACCTGTGAGTGAATGGCGTAGGCAAAATCAATCGGAGTTGCGCCGCGCGGAAGCTGAATTACCTTACCCATCGGAGTAAAGGCGTAAACATCTTTTGGATAGAGATCAAGTTTTAACGATTCAATAAAGTCTTGCGAATCTTTATTTTCCTTCGTAGTTTCAACTAGTGGAAGCAAGAGTTTTTCGACAGTTTTACGAAGCCCGTCGAGATTTTCATCATCGGCGTGTTTGCCCAGTTTGCTTTCTTTATATTTCCAATGCGCTGCCACACCTTCCTCAGCAATCTGGTGCATTTCTTCGGTGCGGATCTGCACTTCAAAAGCGTGTCCGCCTTCGCTAATGACGGAGGTATGAAGCGATTGATAAAGGTTATCCCGAGGAATTGCAATCCAATCCTTAAAACGCTCAGGAACAGGCGTCCAGAGGTCGTGGATGACGCTTAAAGCAATGTAGCAATACTTTTTATCATTGGCGGTAATGACCCGGGCAGCAATCAAGTCATAAACCTGTTCAATTGTCAGCTTACGTTTTTTTAATTTTTTCCAAAGCGAATAAAGCCGTTTGACGCGCCCCTGCACCTGCACAAAAGGAACATCATTTTCGCGTAATTTATCTTCAATTGTTTTAGTGACTTTTTCAAGAATTGCTTCTAATTCGGGTCGGCGCGCTTCGACCTCAATTGAAAGCTTTTGATAATCTTCAGGATAAATATTTTGAAAGGATAGATCTTCGAGCTCGCTCCGCAATTTCCCCATTCCCAGACGGTGGGCAATCGGTGCATAAATATCAAGAGTTTCCTGAGAAATCCGGGCACGTTTTTCCGGTCTGAGAAACTCCATTGTTCGCATATTGTGGAGCCGATCAGCCAATTTTATCAGCACAACACGCACATCGGTAATCATAGCCAAAACCATTTTACGAACATTTTCGGCTTGTTGATCGGCTTTTGAAAGATTACTAATCTGGGCAATTTTGGTCAAACCATCAACTAAATAAGTAATTTCATCACCAAAATAACTGCGTAAAGTATCAAGATCAACTAATGTATCTTCGACTACATCGTGTAAAAGTCCCGTTGAAACCGAAACTTCGTCGAGCCGCATATCCGCCAAAATATCGGCAACTGCCAGAGGATGCACTAAATACGGTTCGCCTGAGGCACGAGTTTGTCCGCGATGGTTAAGGGCAGAAAACAAATATGCACGACGAATCAACTCCACATTTGAATGTGGGTGATTTTGCTCGACCTTCTCAATTATGTTTTCTATTCTTACCATTTTTATAAACTAAAAGCGACACTCAAATCTATTCTAATTGAGTATCGCCTTTCTGTTAAAGTAATTTTTATTATTTTTACTTATTTAGCTGCATTAGCATTGCTGTTTGCATCTTCGCCGGCAGCAATTTTAGCCCGTTCTTCTTGTTCGTCTTTGATGGCTTTGGTAACATTGCCGATTTCTTTGAACCTTTCGCGGGCAGCATCCGCATCTGTTTTGAATTTATCTTTATCTGCAGTTCTGCCTTCTATTTCAGCTAAACGCATTGATTGAACTAACAAACTCGTATTATAAGAACGAGCAGATTCAAAAGGCTTAATCATATCGTTAGTTTCTTTGAGTTCTTTATCACTCAAGGATTTAACGTTGATATTTTTGGCACTGGTAACTTTGTCAGTTTCAAGTGCTAAAGCTTTTGCGATCAAATCAGTTCCTCTCTGAATACAACCTTTCAATTTTTCTAAGTCTTCCGGTTTTGCCGGCTTAGAGAAAGTAAAGACAGCTTTACCTTCTTTTTGAACGGTTTTCTTCACTGCCGGATCTTCGGTAATATCATTCGCGCAAGTGTTTTCTTTTGCCGCTAATGAAGTATAGGCTTCGGCTCTTTGCTCATTTGGAATGTCAGTTCTTTCGGAACGGTCAGTGACCCATTTTTTCCAATCGTCCATTTTTTCCAAACTTTCGTATAAATTAGCTACTGCTTTGAAAGAACTATTATCTTTAGGGTCAGCCGCTAATACTTTTATATACTCGCCAATAGCTTCTTCCGCTTTTTCTTTTTGACTACGATTAGAAGCAAATTCCGAATGCAATGTTCTAGCTAAGAAAAGTTGTGCAGTCTTTTGTTCGTTACTACCTGCCGGAGCGCGACTAACTGCTTGACGAAAAAGGGCTTCAGCTTCATCAAACTTTCTGTTTTTGAAAGCTTCGGCTCCGTCCACCACATTCTTTCTGGCAATAACCTTATTATAAACTGAACAGTTTGCCCCGAATAAGATTAAAAATCCTAGTATTACAAATATCCCTACCTGAGAGACTCTCATGTTTTCGACTCCATTTTTGCTAACAGTGACAGAATTTCAAACACTAAAATCTGTCACTGCTGAATTATTCAGTTAAATCATCAACTTGCAACCCGATCGGTTGGGCTCCTGCAACCTTTGCCGCATCAATAACCTTAACCACATCACCATACCTGATTGAGCGTGGTGCTTTAATGAAAACTGTTTTTTCAACTTCATTCGTGCCTTCGCGGAAAGTTCCCTGGTCTTGTCTTTCCTTAAAAACTCCGCCAAGTTTTGTTTCCAAAGCAGTGGTGTCAGTTACATTTCCCATTTCCTCATTATTTAATTTGATGGCTAAAGTGCCTTTTTCAATCGTAATAACTAAGGTCAAAGGATTCGGTTTTGGTGGTGCAATTTTATCTTCCGGTTTTGGCTCAGCCGGCACTTTTGCCTCAAAACGACTTGGTTTCAAGGGTGAAATAACCATAAAGATAATTAACAACACCAACAAAACATCAATCAAAGGCGTGACGTTAATATTAGGAGTGGCTTCGCCTGATCCACCCCCACCTGACATTCCCATAGAAAATATCTCCTAATTGATTCCTGTCCCAATAACAGGAACCACAATTTACTGTTGTTTCGCTTGTTGTTGACCTTTTTTCCTATCAGCAACTAAACCAATTTTGTCAACATCTTGTTTACGGATGATGTTAATGGCTTCGACAACTGTGCCATAGCCAACATCTACGCCGCTTTTAATATAGACAATCCGCTTATCGGGAGTTTTACCTTCCATCAGCTTTTTGATCTTGTCGCCCATAACTTCTTTTGCATATTTATCTTTTCCAATATAAAACTCGGTATTATTTGGAATCGAAATCAAAACAGAAGTTTCTTTGATAATATCAGGGTCCTCAACGGGTCCAATCATGTCACGAGGAAGATTTACGCTAACCCCTTGCTGCAACAACGGAGTGACCACCATGAAGATAATTAAGAGCACCAACATGATATCAACCATTGGAGTAACATTAATCTCGGAGTTATATTCCTCACTTGTGTTACCGCCCATTCCCATAGCTAATTTCTCCTTCTAGGTTTGCTACTATCCTTTAAGCTGTTTTGATTTTTGTTTAATGAAATAATCGATCAATTCAGATGCTGAATTTTCCATTTCAATACCAAAACTTGAAACTTTATTAGTAAAATAGTTAAACAACCAAACTGCAGGAACTGCCACACCAATTCCGGCTGCGGTGGTAATCAATGCTTCTGCAATTGAACCGCCAACGGCGCCGATACCAGCTGATTCATTTTGTGCCAAACCAACGAACGCCCCGATAATCCCCACAACTGTTCCAAACAATCCGACGAACGGAGCGGTTGAACCAACTGTAGCAAGTCCTGAAAGACCACGTTTTAATTCGGCTGTTTTAACTGCCATTGCACGAGCAGTTGCACGTTTCGAGGCTTCCATTTCTTCGCCCGAAATATCAGAATTACCTTGATGTGCGCCAAATTCTTTTAAGCCCGATGAAACGACCATTGCCAAATGCGAATTTTTATGTCTGTCGCTGATGCTGATTGCTTCATCCATGTTATTGTTTTTTAAGGCTTGAGCAACTTTTGGTGCATATTGTCGTGATTCGGTTTTTGCTTTGTTGTATGTCAACCATCTTTCAATCCCGATTGCGATAATATAGATAGACATTAAAAGCAGAATGATAACCACAATCCATCCCGGAATCGTAAGAGATTTCATAATTCCGTAGACGGTAAAGTCAATAGTGCCGCCTGAAAACATTAGGAAAAAGCCTAGAAGGCTAGTTAAAAGTGTCATTTTTATCCTCCAAAGAAA
>DAORIL010000399.1:0-6362 GCA_035438525.1 Pyrinomonadaceae bacterium | reverse complement strand
ACAGGAGATACGAAAATGAGAAAAACAATTTTTGGAATATTAATGTTATCCGTTATGGCATTTGCCGGATGTTCAGCCAATAAAGACGCAGATGTTAAAGCTTTTATGACAGATGTTGACAAAATAACTAGTGAAATTACAGCCAAGATCAATGCAAACCCAACCTCCGCTGGAGTCGAAGAAGCACAGAAAATTTTAGATGGTAAAAAATCAGATTTGAAATCACGATACGACAAATTGAAAGAGCTGCGAGGTTATGAACTAAGTGAACCTGTCATGAAAAGTTTTACTGAATCAGTCAGCAAAAATATGGAATCTGTTGCAGATCTGCAAATAAAAAATGCCGAAAAAACTATAACTGATGAAGTCTTTGGCAAAAAATTGAACAAACTCTACACCGATTACAACGCAATTTTCGGAGTCTAAAAAGGAATATGAAACCAAAATCAAGACAAGAAAACATCGTTATGCAGGAAACAAATGATGAAACTTTGATCTACGATCTTCAAACTAATAAAGCTTTTTTGTTGAATCAGACTTCAGCTTTTGTGTGGAATCAATGCGATGGTCAAAAGGACGTTCAGCAAATTGCGGCGGCACTTGCCCGAAAAAACCAACAGCCGATCAATAAAGAAATTATTTGGCTGGCGATTGATGAGTTGGAAAGGAATAGTTTATTGACCGAAACGGCTAAATCTGCAAGTCCTTTGCATGAGCTCAGCCGGCGCGAATTGGTAAAAAGAGTCGGATTAACCACGATGATGGCATTGCCCGTAATTTCATCATTAGTTGCCCCAACTGCGGCAAATGCGGCAAGTGTAGGTTGCGTCCCGAATGCGTCGGCTTGTGTAATTAGTGGAGATTCATACATTACATCGGTTCTAACCTTTGACGATTGCTTCAGACCACCCGCCTTTGCCGCCTGTTGCACTTGCTTCTTCAGTCTTGCAGGTTACAACTCCACAAATGGAACCTGCACTATTACTTGTCGTTGACATTTTAAGGAGAAAAGGACAATGAGAAAAATTTATTTGTTTTTAATTTTAATCTGTTTATTAGTTGCAGTTACAAATTTTCATTCCGTAAACGGGCTAGCACAGGAATTCAATATTATTCCGTGTAAAGTTTTGGATTCTTCGGGGACACCGTTAAATGTGCGCTCGACTCCCAACGGCAAAAAGATTGTCGCCACGCTCAAAAATGAGACGAAGGTGGAAATTTTGAAAGAAACACAGGATTCCCAAGACCGCACTTGGTCTTACATCCGGCTCAAACAAAAAAATGCTAAACCATTGGGCTGGGTTTTAACCGATAAATTATTTTGTGAATAAAACGGAGAGAATTATGAAGAAAATATTCAGAAAAATAACCGGAATCTTGACGATTTTTGTGTTGCTGGTTGCTGTCAATATGGTATTTGCTCAAACTCCAAAACGAATCGAATTCGCCAAAGGAGAAAATTCTGCAACCATCAGAGCGACAGGCAAACAATTCTACGTTTTTCATGCTGACACAGACAAAACAATCAAAATCAGACTTGTTTCCAAAGGAAATCGCGCCACGTTTGATTTATTCGACGCGGAAAATTCGGATTTGAGCGAAGGCACGGACGGGCGCACGTTGGAAATGCAAATCGGCACAGTCGGAGAATATCGGCTGAATATTTCTGCCGATAAAAGAACTGCATTCACGCTTTTTATTTCAATCAAATAGGAACAGAAAAGGAGAGAAAAAGATTATGAAAAAGATACATTCAAAATTTTGCAACGCAATTATTTTAACCGTTTTGGTATTCGTTTTAAGCAGTTCGGCACAGATGCCCCAACAGCCCAAATTTATGGTCATCAATAGTTTGAAAGAGGATGCAGGATATGTTTTTCAGGAAAAAACCTTTGAAGAATTAATGCATCAACCCGGCGGAATCGGTGATTACGATATTAAAAGTATGGCTGCAACCAAATCGAGGGCAGAACAGGCTTTGCAAAAAATCAAACAACTACTCGACGGAGGAACAGCAGAAACCGAATCAATAGAAATCGCTGGCGAAAAAATGACGCTTAGCGAATTACAGGAGCGGATTTTTGAGATGCACCGCGACGCTTCCAAAGTTGTTGTAATAAGCCAACTTTCCCAACACGGAGTCGGGTCAAAAACCTACGTTGAGATAATTGCATCTGGAAAGACCAAAAGAGATGCTTTCGGCGATCCGCTTGATGGGGCAAAAATTTATTCTGACGGGCTGCTCAAAGCCGTTGCCGAAGCACAAACACTTGGTTTTCCTGAAGATTACAAAATCAATATCACCGGACAAGAATACACCATCGCTGAACTTAGAGAAATGGCAATTTATGTTTCAAACGCCACCAAACAATTAAGAGCTGAACAACTTGCTGCACTCGCTGCCAAAGACGCACCTTTTCTGCAAGTTTTGACCGGAGACAAAGCACGCATTTTCAAATCTGAATTTGGCGGAATGGATGGACAATGGGAATGTTTCGGCAGCGGCGGGATAGTTTTAAGCACACCAGCCGCAATGAAAAGTGCAACAGTCTGGTTCACTTACGGCAACAGCAGAGGAATCATTGATACCTGGCACATCACAGGCTACCGTTTTCAGGGCGACAAATTGGTAGGCAAAATTTCACGCAGCGGTTTTGGTCTTAAACCCTCCGCCGGCAATTTCAGATAAAAAAGGAGGAATCAAAATGGTAATTGATGTTGTAGATATTGGGGACAAAAGTCTTTTAGAAAACGAAGTCGCAGAATTACGAGCCAAAGGCAGAAGCGTGATAATGCACAAGGGAGTTCCGGGTAACGCCGTCCGGCAAATGATCTATTCGGTCATTAGAACCGCCAAAATTCCTGGATCGATTACTCTTCTCCGTTTACACGGACACGGATTGCCCGGACTAATGGGAGTTTCAATTGGGAACAGAATGAAAAGATCGGATTTTCAAAATGGTGCGCCGATTTTTATTTCAAATACTAATGTCAATACTTTTGCAGCCGATTTTGCCAAACTGCGCCCTTATTTTGCGGGAGGCGGTCGAATTGAATTGATGGGTTGTTATGTTGCCCAAGGAAGTGCCGGCGCAACTTTTCTGAAAAGTATGGCAAGAATGATTGGCGTCCCTGTTTCGGGCGGTTCACAAATCCAATATGCGGGAGGAAATCTAACCTTAGCTATCGAAGGTCCGGTTTTTACTGCCTATCCTGACGGCACTCTCAAACAACAAAAGGATTTTTTGAGATTTTAGAGAGTTAAAGTAATGAATAAACGGACCAAACGGCGAACTTGATGGGGCAGTTTTAACCGACAATTGGTCGGGAAAAGTTCCGGTCAATGGTGATTACATAATTGAAATTGGTATTCCCGATGGAAAACCAAACGGAAATTTTACCTTGACGGTTTCAGTTAATTAAAAATGGAGGAATTATGAAATCTGCAAATATTTTCAAAATTACAGTTTTATTACTTGGATTTTTATTCGTTGGCTCGGCTTCCGCTCAAAGTATTTTTGATAAATTTAAGGACAAAGCCCTAAGCAAAGCTAATCAACAAATCAATACTAATATTGGAAACAAAAATTTTTATTGGGCGCGTTTTGAAGTTCGTGCAAATTGGACGGAACGGGGCAGAAAAATTTACGAAACGCGCGTTTATTATACCAACCTCGTTGATCTAACGCTCAATCAGGGAAATGATGTAAATCTCAAATCATCTGTAATTGATTATTTTAACGAAGGCGTGGTGGAACAACTCAAACCACGCGGCATTGAAATCAATTTTTACGACAGCGATGTTCAGGTTTATCCGCACAGTTATTCCTACGATTCGCGTGAAGATGCTCAGGCGGATCTGGATAAAAAAATCGAAGTGGATAAATCTAATGAACTGGCTATTTACACCTTTTTTTGGAAAACCGGAGCGAAAAATGTAAGCGAAGATGTCACCCAACCCAAACGTATTTTCGGCATCAAAAACCCTCCAGCAAGCGAAGTTCAAAAGGTAGAAATTGACACTGCTGGAGGTGAGCCAAAAATTCAAAATGCCCAAAATGCAAAACAAGAAGCCGAAAAAGCCCAACGCGAAAAACAAATTTGGGGTTATGCAATTCTGAATGTCCGGGTTAAAAAAGGCTCAAAAGAATTTTCGCGGACTTATGTTTCAGAAATTTCATCAGTTTCCCGCGCTGATTTCAATGCTTTCTACAATACTGATGAGCGTTTTATTAAACCTAAAATTTGGGAATATTTTGCCGCAACGGTAGTTAAGGCAGCCAAAGAACGGGGCGAAGAGATCGAAGAACCTTATGACAGCAACATTATTTATAAATTTTCAGTTGAATTATCAGGCAAACACATGAGCACGGGCGAAGATTATTTGTTCAATCCGAAATCCTATTTAGAACCTACTCGCCAGCGTGAAATTGATTTTGCCAAAGAATCCGGAACACCTGTTTTTTATTTTAATTGGGACACCGGTGGTAAAAACATCGCTACCAATCTGGTAAAAGAATCAAGGCGCGGTAATTCGGCGAATTTGCCGAACTAAACTTAGAAAATAATGAAAAATAGCGTAAAAACATTTGAAACCAAGAGCCTATCAAATTCCGTAAGTTGGTCTATATTCGCTTTTGGCTGTGTCATAGTTTACCTTTTAATTGCGATGCATTTTCTGATGTCGGTTAAAATTGCTCACTTTTTGGGCGATCCGACTTATCTTCCGCCATCAGTTTTACGAATTACCGGAATTTTCTTTCATTATTCCGAAGTGGCTGATTTCGTCGAAATTGTTTTTCTTATCTTTTGGTTATTTTTTTTAGTCGTAACTTGCTTTGTAATCTTCTGGGGAATTTCCTTTGCAGCCAAATTCATTGGCAATTTTTTCGGAGTTGATGAAAAACTATATCAGGCAATTTGGAAATGTTTTCGCCGCAGTTTTTTTGCTCAACTACCGATTTTAATTTTATCGGTTTTAACTTTGAGTATTACACCGCTTAGCAGTCCTAATTACGACACACCATCAATGTCAGAGATTGCCGGATACCTTCCGTTTGGAAAGTTTCTGGGGGCTATGGATGAAGGAACAATGGCGATGTGCGGTGTCACTTTATTTGTTGTATTAACTCTGGTAACAGCTTCTTATGTGATGAAAATTTTACCTGACACTGCCTGGGCATTTTTGGTTGGAATTTTTGTTGGGGTAATTGTAGGGGTGTTAGTTTTAAATTTTCTGATGCCAATAGCAGCACAAGGTTTAAAATCAATCCGAATCAGCACCGAAAGTTCAATTGTGACCCACTTTATTTTGTTTGCGATTTATTCTCTTGTTTCAAGTGTCCTGGTTTTGCCGTTGACAGGCAAAAAAGAAAAAACCTCAAAATTACCAAGCTAAAAGAATTATTTTTTCCTAAATAAAATCTTATTCAGCCTTGACCCGATAGGAGCCTTTTGACCGAACGACGACATCTGATCTATCAACTTTAACTTTAACCTGATGCAGTTTTTTTGCTTCCTCAGAATCCTCAGGATAATAACCGATCAGATATTGTTTGCGTAATTCATCGGCAATTTGTTTAAAAGCATCATCCAAATCAGCCACCTTTTTTTGATAAACTCTACCGGCGGTGGCATCAGCAACTTTGCCCAAAAATTCAATGGCTTGTTCATCTTCCATTTTTGCTCGTTGACGGGCTCTTTCAATATTAGGGCGTGGAAAATTATCCGGAAACGGATTTTGGCCCGGTCTTTGTCTGCCCATTCCTCCTATTCCACCTCGTCGATTGGGGAATAAAATATCCGGAAAACGAGCTTGTCGCTGCTGTTGTGGAATATTTCCCGTTTCGTAAAAGACGGAATAAATTAATGTATCGGATTCTTCGAGTTGGTGCAGTAGTTCTGGTTTACCGATATAACTGCCAAAATCTTTGCCGTCAGTCAGCATAATAATTGCTTTGCGACCTTTAACTTTGGCAAAACTCTTGTTGACGACTTCATAAACTGCATCTTGCATTACGGTTCCCACCCGTTCGCCGATTTCGGCATTTTTGATGGCTTTTTCCAAAACTTTTCGGTCGGAAGTTAAATCGCTGAGAAACTGAACATCATTATCAAAACTGACTATCATCGCGCGGTCAGTGGGCTGTAATTGCTTGATAAATTCTTTGGCGGCTTTTTTGATTTTGCCTAAAACATCCTGTGTGCTGCGGCTCGTATCCAAAAGCAACGCCACATTTATCGGGGATTCTTCGCTGGCAAAATATTCAATTTTTTGTGGTTTTCCATCTTCAAAAACTGCAAAATTGCCTTGTTGTAACCCCGCAATATTCCGTCCGTTTCTATCGCTGACTATGACAGGG
>DAORIL010000398.1:0-6364 GCA_035438525.1 Pyrinomonadaceae bacterium | reverse complement strand
GGGAGCAAAAATTGCCGGATTAAAATTCATTCCCTATTTATTACGAGATATTACGGATGAAACCGCACTCGAAATTCAGATGAAAGAAAATCTGAATCGTCTCGAACCGGATCCGCTCGACGAAGCCTATTCCTTCAAATATCTGATGGAACATTACAATCTGTCGCCGGCGGATATTGCAGGAAAGTTCGGAAGAACGGAATCTTTGGTTTTGCGGAGATTAAAACTCAATGAACTAACCAAAGAAGCGGTGGCGGATATGGAAGCCGGATTTCTGCCGCTTGGACAGGCTGAAGAAATTGCGTTATTTCCCCCGGAAGTGCAGAAGGATGTCCTTAAATCCTGTATCTACAAATACAACGATAAAAATTACGGTGCGGAACCCTTGGATAAATGCCGGAAACGAATCGTCGAAAATATTGTCTTAAATTTACCGAATGCGGTTTTTGATCCGACTGCCACCAATCTTCGTGAAGATGGTTTAGCTTGCATAAATTGCGAAAAACGAACCGGTTTTACTCCGAAATTATTCGACGCGGAAATTACTCTAGATGATCATTGTCTGGATAAGAAATGTTTTAAAGGAAAAGAGGCTAAATTATTTTCGATCAAGCGGGAAGGTTTTCAATCGGAATTTAAGACCGAAAAACCTTTAATTGTTTCACGAGGTTATATTTATGACCAAAAAAATTACGGTGAAGCTGAATTTGATACTTATGTAGAAGCTTTGGAAACGGCGGAATGTGAAAACTCAAAACCTGCCCTTTCGGTTGATAAGCAGGATTTTGGCAAAACCGTTTATATCTGCAATGAAGATGACTGTCCGGTGCATCAGGAAATTGATGACGATGATGAGGACTATCAACCAAGTGCCCGCGATCTGCAGAATCAGGAAAAGAAATTCCGGATCCGGCTTAATAATACCGTCGCCGAAACAGTCATTTCGCAAGCCGGGGAAAGTTTTGATCCGACCAATCCTTTTTGGGTTCAAACCGATCTGGTCAGACGTTTATTAGGAATGGTTCTTAATCAATATTCATTTCGTGATAATGCCGAAAGATTTATCAATCAATGGGAAGGATGTCCTAAAAATCTTTATGACGATAAACAACGGGCGGACTTTCTGAATTCCTTACCGATTGAACGAATTGATCAGCTCTTGTTTTTCTGCACGGTTGGAAAATTGGATTACTCACATTGGGATCTGGTCAACCAGGACGGAATAAGAGAGCTCGCCAAATCATTCACTGAAATCGATTACGATCTCTTATTTGCCGAAAAACTTTTTGAACTTGCCCCGGAAGAATCCAAATCTTTAGCCGAAAGTTATCTCGAAAAAATCAAAGCCGGAGAAGCGGCGGAAATCCCTGCGTTTTGGTGGACCGAAGAAGCTCAAGCCAAATTTGAGGCTGAAGATAGGGAGGATGATGAAGACGATGAAAATTATGAAGATGACGACGATGATGATCTTGAAGAAGATTTGGACGAAGACGAATAAAAACTAAATCAAGCTTCTTTTTATATTAAATAATGATTATCAAAGTCAGAAATAAACCCGGATTCGCGCAAATACAAAACGAAACTTTACGCGATAAAAGACTTTCGCTCGAAACCCGCGGGGCTTTGGGCGAAATCTTAACCTATTCCGAGCAGTTTGATGCCAGCGTGGAATCGCTGATGAAACTGTGGGGAATCGGTCGGGAAAAGCTGCTGAAAATAACCAACGAATTAAAAGAAAGCGGATATTTGGAAATCGTCAATGTTCATGACAAACGGGGTCGGATCGTTGACAAGATCTGGAATTTTTACGGTGAGTCGCAGAATGTAAATTACCGCAAACAAAAAGAAAAGTATGTTCACCAAGATGCGGAAAAGCCGCATGATGGTGATGTGACTGAAAATGAGGTTCACCATGATACGGGTTTGACCTACGTAGGTGAAAACCAAAGTTCGGAAAACCCGCATGACCTTATATTAGAAATAAAGACTAGTCAGAAAGACGAACTAAAGGAAAAGAAAAAAGGTGGTGGTGGTTTAAACCCGCCCGCGAACGGAAACGGAAAACCGCCAGCCGCCGCAGATTCTCCCAATAATATTCCGAAAGAATCTCAGGAAGAATATCTTTTGCGGAAACAACTTGAATATCCAAACTTCAACGTCTATGAGATCTTTAACGAATTTTCAGTTAAATGCCGATCACCGCAATATCCGAATCTCAAACCAACGAGGCAAAGTTTTGATAAATGGCTGGCTACAGAACACGAGCCATTAACGCCGGCAGAACGGCAAAATTATATAAATCCCCAAACGGGAAAAGGTTTGAAATGAGCGAAATAAACTTCCGGATCACTCCGGCTGAATTTTTACGGGAGATCGGCTGGCAATACAAACAACGGGGCGAATGGCTCAGTTTGAAAACCTGCCCGTTCTGCGGGGGCGGAAATTCACGCGATATTTTCACCTTTGCGGTGCATTCGATAGACGGGAATTTCTTTTGCCACCGCTCAAAATGCGGACAGTCGGGAAGTTTCTGGAAACTGATTGAACTCAATCAACGGGATCCACGGGATTATCTGGGTGAGCGGTCAGAGTTCAGGAAAAAGCGAAAGAAGAAATTTATTTACGGGAGATAGTGATGGACATTTTTGAAGCAAATAAGATTTTGAATAGTTTTTTTGAAAAATACCCAAATTATAAAAATCAATCAGCAGATGAGGTGGTTAATTTTATTAAAACTTTGCCTTTCTATGAAAGAATTCCTCTCGAAAAAGCCCTGGCTGCTTTTGCTAAATTCGGGGGTTGGAAGGAGAAAGGGCATTAAATGAACGACTTTAACCAAATCGAAAATGTCGGCGGCGGTCGGAAATACTCTAAACCCCAAACCAAGATTCTGCCTTTGACCAAAGAGGCAACGGAATATTTAACCAATGTCCGCAAACTGGATAAAGCTACGCTCGAAGGCTATCGTTTAGGATGCAATAAATCCGGTGAGATCGTTATTCCGTATTACGATGAAAACGATCAATTGCAGCTCATTAAATTCCGGCATCCAATTGGGAAATTACTCAAACGGAAACGCCAAAATAATGATGGCAGTTTCGACGAATACGAAGCCAAAACGGTCATTGAACCGGGCGGCAAACCGATCTTACTTGGCAGTCAATTATGCCTGCCGTCGGAAGGTCCGCTGGTCATCTGTTTTGGGGATTACGATGCGATGACCGTTGCCCAGGACGGAGTTCCGAATTGTGTTTCGTTGCCGTTTGGGGATAAAGGTTTTGATTTTATCAAGGAGCAATGGCAGTTCCTCGAATCCTTCAGCGAGATCATTATTTACCCTGACAATGATACTTTTCCCAACCCGGACGCAGAACTTCGGGCAAAGAAAAAACTTGATGAGCTGGCAAATCGACTCGGTAAATACCGCGTGCGGATCGTCAACCAATCCGACAGATTCTCAACCAAAGATGCCAATGAGCTTTTACAGAAAAAGGGAGTTGGTTTTAACCGGAAAGCGATTGAAAACGCCGAATGGTATCCGTCGGGAATTGTCGCCGTCGCCGATTACATCGAAGAAGAAATGCAGGAAGGCACGCCGATTGGGATTCGTCCGATTGATGAAGCAACCGGCGGTTTGAGCGGCGGTCAACTGATCATTGTTTCGGGTGATAACGGAGCAGGTAAAACCTCAAATGTTTTGAATTGGGTGGCAAATTTTGTCGATCAGCGAATTCCGGTAATGATCTGGTCGGGCGAACAAAAGGTCGGCAAGATCCGCTACTGGTTTGAAAGAGTGGCGGCGGGACCTAATAATCTAAAATCCCACGTCTCCGAAAAAACAGGATTTACGTTTTGGTTTCCGCTCGAAGAATTTAAGGACAAGATCCGTGAATGGTATCGTGATTATCTCTATCAATACACCGAGGTCAATATTGATGCCGAACAGTTCTTTGCTTCAGCGGAATTGGCAGTCCGGCGGTTCGGCTGCGGTTTGATCGTGGCAGATAACCTGATGGCATTTACCGGCGGAGAGGGTGATGCTTACTATCAGGCGCAGGGAGATTTTACCGAAAGCTGCAAACGGTTTGCGGAAAAGTGGAATATTCCTTTTATCCTGATCTGCCATAACAAAAAAGAAGATGAAGGCAAAAAGGTCTTGATCCTGCCGGATAAAAATTCAATCGAAGGCTCGAAGAAGATCCAAAATTGGGCGGATATTATTTTTCAAATGGTTCGTCTGCCGGAAACCCGGAAAGTTGAGTTCAATAATTCCGACGGTATTTTACGCCTCTGTAAATCACGCGAAAGCGGAATTCTGGAAGATGTCGGATTAAAGTATGAACCTCATTCAAACCGGTTCTGTCAAAAGACGGAAGAAGGCAATATTTACCGGCAGTTTGGGTGGGAAAAGACGGTTTTATTTTAATGAGCGAAAATCACAAAGATATAAAGTCTGTTTATTGCCTTGGTCGTTTGCCGAATCTTTCCCGCTGCGCCGAATTGATTTATGAATCGGACGGGGAATTCATGTATATCCGGGCAATGTCGGGGAATCTTTACCGGATTAATGAAAGATTGGATATTCAGCGTGTCCGATGTCCAATTTGCGGATACCAGATGATTTGGAAGCGGGCGGAAAGATATAGAAACGCAAAAGTTAAATCTAATAGTGAAATTATTCGACAATTCAAAGCCAAGTATTAATTGGTCGAATTATAAAACTTAACCAAACGTTCATCTAAAGCAGGTTTAATTGCTATCAAAACCGTATCACTCACCTTTAACTCTACACCATTAAATTGGTTATAATCGGTATTTATAAGAGTAGGTGCCAGAATCACAGACATTGTATTTGTATCGATAGCTATAAGACCCAGATCAAAAAGAGTATGTATATCGGCTCTTAACAAAATTCCATTCCCTAATTTATTGGTATGCTCACCTTTATAAGGAATGATGTGTGCAGCTTCCAGAGTTTCTTTTACCTCACACCCTGTAACTGCACATTTTCCTTCATAGGCTTCTATAAGCATTTGGCGGAACTTTTGCTGTCCTCTACGAACAGCGATTGAAGTATAAATTTTTTTTCTAGCGTCTTCGATATTTTGGGGATTAAATTCAATTTCATCCTCAATTTTGGATATAACCTCTTTGGTATCATCTTTAAAAGCAGACACCGGAACTGGTTGAGAAACTTCAAATTCAGGTGTAAGTGAATCCTGAGCAAATAAAGTGCCTTTTTGCTTAACTTCCATAACATCCTTCTGATAAAATTCTGATGTATCAAAATCTTTAAATTCAGTAAAAAAATATCTTTCTTTTTCAGAAGTAATGTGTAGCTTAATTTGATTTCCTTTAGAAAGTTTAATATTGGCTTTTTTAATAAAAGATTCAAAAACTTTAATGGGAATTACAAGCCGCTCTTGGTGATTTCCGATAAGAAATACTATGTATGAGTGTTCATAATCTGACCATTTTTCCAAATTATCAGGGTTGAAACCATACCAATAATTGTGGCTTTTATCGTCATATTTAGAAAACTTGATAATTATGGATGTTTTACTATCTTCTGTAATGCGCCAATCCAGACTATGATTGAGCCAACCAATAGTTCCCAATTGTTGCTCAAAAACTTTCCAAGTCTTTATTTTTTCTTCTTTTGCAAGTTCAGAGTTTGCCATAAATTATCTTTTAGTTTTTTATTTACCAACCTAGTTGCAGATATAAACAAGATCCATCTAACGGTTGAGATGATATGGACGGAAACGATGGCAACTGTGTGTTAGCTAACCAAGAAACTTTAGCCGTTTCCGTCTCACGATTATTGATTTGTTATATAGAGTATTGAGTAACCTAAGAGTCGTTCCGGTCACTCAACCTACGCTCAAATTCTTCTAAGTCAGACTTTTTAGAAAAGTTTACTAACTCATCTTTTAATTTTGAGTGTTCCCGCTCAGGAACATTAAGAAATTCCGCAATCACATGCAAATAGTCGTTTTCGTGCGGATGAGTGACATCTATATAAGCTCTTAAATAGGCTTCTCGGTTATTAGGACTTTTAGCTCGAATTAGATCAGCTATCCTCGCAGATTGTTCTGCGATTTTTGCAGATTGTTCTGCAGCACTTTGAGCTTCTGACTCTTCCGTCACAAATTCATCAATTTGTTGAGGTGTAAAATTCCATCCTTTATTTTGAAGGAGACTTTGCAGTTTCTCGTGAGCTCCGTTTTCGTGTCTTAGCTCACTTCGTGTGAAGTCCCTCACAAATTGAAAATCGGATGAACTTAAAAACTCGACTTTCTTTGCAGCGAAAGCCCTATTCTCATAAATTTTATTACAAATGTAAATGACAAATCCGATAACA
>DAORIL010000397.1:0-6366 GCA_035438525.1 Pyrinomonadaceae bacterium | reverse complement strand
GTTCCGAGGCGTTTTATGCCCGTGGATTTGTTTATCACAGAAATTATCGCAAAAATTTTGGAGATGAACAGATCAAAGACAAATTAAAAAAATCAGCGATGGCAGATTATGACAAAGCGCTTGAACTCAATCCGAAAAACGGAGCAACCAAACTTGACCGAGCCCTTTTGATCACGGACGGTTTAGGCGAAGGTGTGCTGCCGGACTTTGATCTGACAGTTGAATATCTAAAAGCTAGCGGAAACACGGCAGAATTAGCCCGCGCCTATAATGAACGTGGTTATTCTTACTTGTTTGCTAAAAAGTGGGATGAGGCAATTAATGATTTTACTGCGGCAATCAAACTCAGACCGAATTATTCTTTAGCGTATGGCGGGCGGGCGCTAGCTTACATTTACAGAAAAGATGCGCCGAATTTAGATGCGGCAATTGCTGATTACACCGAGATCATCAGGATCAGGAAAAATGAAGCCTCCGAATATGTTAACCGAGGAGATATATACAAGAAAAAAGGCGAAACAGCAAAAGCCGTCAGCGATTACCGTGCTGCGCTCGCGCTTGAGCCAAATAATTACTCGGCAAAATCTGCTCTGGAAAAACTCGGCGTGCAGCCATAATTGATCAAAAACAAAGTTGCAATTTGAGAATTAAAATTTCAGTTTTGTTTTTTACTTTTCTCTCACACTTTTTACTTAAAGCATCTTTCTCACCCTCTGCTTAATAATAAGACAGGAATTAAGCGAAAAAAAATAAATTTAGTGCAAAAATCTCCGGGATAATTCGTTCAATAGGTTGTAGGCGAAAGTATTAAATTATTTTGGATTTTAAACACACATTTTGTGTGATGATTTAAGTAAATAAGTCTAGAACGGAGAAAACAAAATGACTGGAAAATTAAATAATATATTCCTCTATCTGATCCTGTTAATTATAGTTGCTTACAGCTCGGCTTGTAATTCAACCAATGCTCAAAGCACAAAAACAACAACAGTCAGTGATAAAACCGAAGCGTCAAAACCAACTTATAAAGAACCCAAACGGGTTAGTAAAGATGTAATCACATCGGACAAAAAAACGGCAGAAACAAAGAAAAAATAATTTCTTTGAATCAATCAAAATGCGGGATTCCTGGCAGATTTTGCACTACACTTTACAGTCTTTGCGATTAAAGAAAATTTAAACGCAAAGACTGCTAAGAAAAAGCCTCATATTTCAATAATTTATTTCTACTCTCGATCCGTATTCATTTCAAAAAAGAATTAAGGGAAAATAAATCATCTTTTAAGACATAACCTTTAACACCCGCCGCCAAAGCAGATCGGCGAAAATCGTTTTCGTCATAATTAGTGACAATTAAAATTTGAGCGGAGGGAAATTCCCGCAGTATCAAACGGGCGGCAGTCAATCCACTAACTATTTTCATTTCCCAATCCATCAGCACCCAGTCAGGCAAAAATTGACGATAGGCGGCAAGTGATTCTGCGCCGTCCTCACATTCGTAGAATTCGTGTGATTCATTTCGCAAATTATTTTTTATCATTTGCCGCGCCTGAGGATTATCGTCAATAATTAAGATTTTCATATTTGAGAAACAATCTAACAACCGACTGCTTGTGTAACTTTGACAATATATTTTTCAAAAGCCCGTCTATCCCAAGTATGAAAAACGTGACTTTTAACAGTGGTTCCCTCCGGCAAGCCAACTTTTAAGAGAGCTGCATATGCACTAAAAATATTGTAGTTTCTGCCGAATGTAGTGCCTTTGAAAACAACGGATTTATCAAGTCCTTCTTTTGTGGGATCTTTACAAGCATCAACGTGTTCTTTCATCGCTCTTTCGTTCAAACGAGCAATAAAAAACTCTGAGGCATTAGTCATCTTTTTAAGTTTATGCTTGCTCAAATGGTCAGTAATCTTCATAAATTTTTTATCGTTGTCCGATAAACTCCAAGTTGCCCAACGGTTATTTAATGGTTCTGCATAAATATCAAATCTGAATTCAACATTGTTATCACCAACTTTTATATAAATCATCGCTTTTTCTCCTTTGAATTTAATCGTTACTGCTTTATGAATTAAATTTAAGCGAAATCGGCAGACGTGAGAATACGCAACAACCCGTAAATTTGACTAAGGGTTGTTACGTATTTTTGTTTTGAAAAGCAAAATTTAAAGTTCGGATTTATGAGCAATAGCAAATTTGACCAACGCCAGCGAGCCATGTAAATCGAGTTTACGGGAAATATTCTGGCGATGAGTTTCGACCGTGCGGTGGCTGATAAATAATTCTTCGCCGATATCTTTGCTGGTTTTATCTTCGGCGATCAATTTCAGAATCCTTTTTTCGGTTGGAGTTAACAGATTAAGTCCCGGTTGCTGGAGTTCTAATTCTTCGAGACGGCGACGGCGTTTCAACAGCAGAGCAGAAAGCGCGGGACTTAAGAAGGGGCGATGTTCAGCTACTGATTTAATAGCTTTGATAATATCGCCGACGGCTCCGTCTTTGAGCACATAACCTTTAACGCCTAGATCCATCGCGGCTTGAAATAATTCTTCTTCGCTGTGCATCGTCAGAAAAATCGTTTCAATCGGAGCTTTTATTTTTTGTAATTCACGAACCACCGCAAAACCATCCATTTTCGGCATATCAATATCGAGAACGGCGACAGTCGGCTGATGTTCCAAAATCAATTTGAGTGCAGATTCTCCGTCATCAGCTTCTGCCACGATTAAGATATTTTCATCTGTTTCAATCATTTTCCGAAGCCCTTGACGAACAATCGGATGATCATCTGCCATTATTATTTTGATGCTTTTTTCCATAATTCAATCTCAATTGTTGTTCCTTTATCAGTTTCAGATTTAATTGAAAAAGTGCCGTTCAGCATTCGGACCCGTTCTGAAATTCCGAGCAAACCGAAACCGCCCTGAGTTTTATTTTCGGATTTTTCCTTGGTATCAAATCCTTTGCCGTTATCTCGAATTTTAAGGTTAATTCCGTTTTCAATTTTTTCAATGGTGACATCTATCTCTGAGGCTTCGGCGTGTTTGATGATATTGCCTAAACTTTCCTGAATGATTCGATAGATACTAAGCTCTGCTTCGTTTTCAAACAAACCGTCAATGTCATCAACTTTTGAAATTATTCTGAGCGGCAGTTTATCCGCAATTTTGTTGAGCATTGCATTTATTGCTTTGGTCAAACCCAAACGGTCAAGCAAATACGGACGCAGATTATACGCAATTTCGCGAACTTCGGAGATGGCGTTGGCTGATTCGGTCGTAATTTCCTCAAACTGTTCTTTGGCGTTTTCCAAATCTTTAACCGAATGAACGGCAAAAATCGCACTGTTTTTGATCATTGCCAGACTCTGACCGATTGAGTCGTGAAGTTCGGCAGCAATACGGCGTCGCTCGATTTCGTGGGCATTGATCAAACGTCTGGAAAATTCTTCCTGTGCGGCATTTCGCCGCTGAAGCTGAAGAATCCGAAGACGAACCATGCCAAAGACAGTGAGTGAAATAACGAAAATACATAACAGCCAAAACCACCAGGTCCGGTAATAAGGCGGGTGAACAATGATCTTTAGATTAGCGGTTTCACTCCAAACTCCGTCATTATTTGCCCTTACCTTAAAAGTATATTCACCGGGCGGCAAATAGGAAAAATAAGCGGTTCGACGCGTTCCGGCATTTATCCAATCATCGTTTAGGTTTTCCAATTTGTATTGAAATCTGATTTGTTCGGGGCGCGATAAACTCAATCCTGTGTAAGCAATCTCAATATTTTCTTGTCCCGGATTGATAATCGCCGTCTCGTTTGCCTCTACCGCATTGCGTTCGATCATAATTTGCTCGATATGAACCCGAGGCGGAAGTTTCTTGATTTCACGGGGATCAATAATGGCAACGCCTTTGATCGTCGGAAACCAGAGTCGTCCGTCCGTAGTTCGCCATCCTGCGGGCTGCGTAATTCCATTGCCTTCGCTGCTTTTCATTCCGTCAGCTACACCGTAAGAATCCATATTGATGGCATTGATTTCTCCGGCAACAAATTGTTTCAATTCTGCTCGGCTGACACGAGAAATTCCGCGATTGCCTAAAAGCCAAAAATTACCGAAATCATCAGGCAAAATCCGCGAAACAAATTCATCAAAGAGACCGTCTTTTGATTTTATAGGAACAAGTTTTCCATCTTTGAAATAATTGAGACCGCCACCATAGGTTGCCACCCACGCCTCCCTGTCACCTTCAATGAAAAAGTCTCGGATGTAATCATTGGAAAGCCCTTCTGCTGAAGTGTAGTTTGTAAACACACCGTCCTTAAAAAGACTCAAACCGGCAATTGTGCCGAGCCAAAGCGTTCCATCGGAACCTTGCTTGATAACGCGGACATCATTATTGACTAAACCGTTGCCATTACGATAGACAGTCAATTTACCGTCTTTCAAGAGACTTAGATGAGTTGTAGTTCCAACCCACACGGCATCATCACGGTCGGCAAAAACTGTGTTGACTGTCGGAACCCGTTCTTCATCGGCAACAATAAATCCGGTAAATTTACCGTCTTTGAATCGAGATACTCCGAATCTGTTTCCAATCCATAAATTTCCTTGGCGGTCGCGGCAAAGAGCGTTTACATAAACTGACGGCAAGCCATCGGGAACAATATATTTTGTGATTTTTCCATCTTCCCAATGAGCCAATCCTTCCATTGTGCTGATCCAAACACCCTTATTGCCGTCGTCAACGAGCGAAAAAATGCTGTTTGAAGGAAGTCCGTCTTCTACGGTCAGAGTTACCAGTTTTTTTCTTTTCAATCTGAGCAAACCGCCGCCGTCCGAACCGATCCAAAGATTTCCCTCCGCGTCTTCCATCATCGAGCGCAAATCGTTTTTCAGATTGACCGGAAAAGGCGTATATTTATTTTCTTTGATTTGATAAAAGGCGAACGGATTAGTAAAACTCATCCAAAGATTTTGTCTGCTGTCCTCAAAAATCGTTCGCAGATCGCCTGAAGGAATATCTTTGAAATCTGAAAGATTCAAAACATTATTTTGAAAATAGCCTACTTGTTTACCTGAGCCAATCCACCATCCGCCTGACTTTCTTTGACTCGTTGCGACCCACCTATCTTTAGTCACACTGGCAGAGTTTGGTGCCGTAACAAATTTTTCACCGTTGAATCTGGCAAATTGTCCATCGACAGTAAACAGTAAATTTCCTTCTTCATCGGGATTTATAGCCCAAACTTGGAGCGCGGGGAGTCCGTCAGCTGTCGTAAAATTTTGAAAGCGTCCATTAATAAAACGAGCTGCGCCATCTCGTCCGGCAATCCAGATCGTCCCGTCTTTATCTTGATTAATTGCCCAAACCAAGCCCTCGGGCAGTCCGTCAGCCTGCGTGTAAGTTTTGCCGACACCGTTTTTAAATGTCATCACATTTCCCGATTGAGTGCCGATCCAAATCGTTCCGTCACGCGCTTCAAAAAGGGAAAGAATCCGATTGCCTTTCAGTCCGGGCGTGTTGCCGCTGTTGTAGGTCGTAAATTTAATACCGTCAAAACGTGCCAATCCGCCGAAAGTTCCGAGCCATAGATAACCATCGCGGCTTTGGATAATCGCGTTGACCGAATTTTGCGGTAAACCTTGTTCAGTAGTCCAGACGGTTTCTAAATATTCATCATTCGGATTTGACGCAGTTTGCCCATTCACGGCGACGACAGCCGAAAATAAAATAATAGCCAGATAAAAAATTATATTTGTTTGGAAAAACAAGGTTCAGCCAACCGATTAGTTAAAGTCTCTGAATCTTAGAAATTATCAAAAAAAAGGTCAAGGAAAAATCCACTTATAAATTTCCTTGACCGAAAATGAAAGTTCCCAAGCGGAATTTTCCAAAAGAATCTTTTTCGTCTAATCGCAAACGCATAATAATGGAAACCCGCCACCACACGCCCCATTGAGAGTTGCCGTTGCTGAACAAGTTTGGCATTGGGGAGAGCCCATATTAAAACATGCCTGTTCTGAACTAGCACAGCCAAAAGAATGTCCCGGAGGTTGGTTTCCGCCGCAACTGATGGCAGCCATTGCCGAAGTCGGAGCCATTAAAGATGAAATAATCGGAAGGGCGATAACTGATGTTAAGCCGATTTTTTTGATAACTTCGCGTCTGTTCACCCCTTTTATTGGCGAAACAAAACCTTCCTCAAGCAAATTCTCTTTTTTCAGCAGATCAAGCGCGAGAAAAATTATTTCGTCAGTCAAATGATTGTTGCATTTGAGATCTTCAAATGGAGTTTTACCATCACAGCTCTGATAAACTAGAGCCGAAGTTTCATTCAAACAAAAAACTTTATTTGTCTCT
>DAORIL010000396.1:0-6373 GCA_035438525.1 Pyrinomonadaceae bacterium | reverse complement strand
AATAATCAGTGTTTTTACCGATGAAATTAATGAATCTAATGTCTATAGTATTTTTTGCAAGTGGGGGAAAGAAGGATGAAAGAAAAAATTAGCAAGTATTTGAAAGCATTTATTTTATTGGCTGGTTTAACTTTTGGGAATCAAAACATAATGGCAGATGGTTTAACTGACAGTTATATCGGTTATCGTCACAAAGGCGTAATTTATGGTGAAAAACTCCCAAACGGCGTGAAAGACTTAGGTGGAGGTTTGCTTTCGAATGATATATATGGAGTGACCCGTTTTACAAAAGGAAAGGTCTATATGTTGTGGCTCGAAAAGATTCTTGACCGTGATTCAAAAGGCGTGCCTGATTGGATTGTTAAAGTTGTTTTAGTTTTCAGTGAACTAAAGCCAAATCAAGAGTTTTTGTTTTCTCTCAGTTCACCCTGTTCACTAAATGGCAAGAAAAACTATGATTTGATCGTTTTAGGTGAAAAACGACTTGATTTACAAGATTACAAAATTCTCAAAGCCTGGTGGGCAAACGTCAAAAAAGAAAAATTTGAGAAAATTCAGACAAAAGGTATCGTTTGTAAATTGCAAGATGAAATTTCGTCAAGGTAAAGTCCGGCTAAGATTCAAGATTTTCTTTTCTAACAACAGCTTTTTTTTCGGAATATAACGAATTCATCGGAGAATAATAAAAATCCCCAATCATTTGCAAGATCTCAAGATCAAACTTTCTTCTTGCTCCGCAAGCGATACAAACGCAAAAGGTTTCTTTGCCGATGGTCATCGGACGGCTCAGACGAGTGTGCCAACAACCAAAAATACGGGCCAAAAAACCGATCTTTTGACCAAATATTTCAGGCTTATTTTTTTCATCTTTCTTTATCAGTAATATCGGTTCACTCATATTTTTATCGGATTTTTCAAAAGCTGACCTAGAAATTAGGATCTTAAAACTGCAGCTATGTTAGTTTGGTTTGGCATTTCTTCCGGCGAAATTGCAAATACTTTACCACCTTTGAGCAAAGTGTTGGTTGAAGCAACACATAGTAAATCTTTATCTCCCGGTCGGGGATTTTGATGGATTTGTAACTGATAAGATTTTTCGTCAAATATCCCCCAGGTTTGTTGATTGATTGGAACAAACAGAGTTTCAATTCTCCCTTGATTAGAGGCTTTGAAAATTTCAGTAAAATTATCAGAAGCTAAATCGGTGCCGTATTTTGCCTGGTAAATCCTGATTGCTTTTGCTTGTTCAGATTGAAAAACTGAATTGATAATTGGTATTAATTTGTCCAAAAGTTGTCTCTGTGAAAGTTTATCAATATTTTCAATAAATCCATCTTTTACAATGTTTTGATAGGAGTTGATAGAGTGATAAATCGCATGGAGGGCTGGGGTTCCAGCTAAAATTAGGGGTCGGTCTTCATTTTCCAAAAATTTGGAAATAACTTTATCGACCTTCCGAAAAACTTCGGCAATCTTTATTTTCCTATTTTCTTCAGCTCCGCCATATTGGGGGAAAATAATTGGTTTTTGAATGCCAGGGTTAAACTGTAAATTGGTTTCTTGCTCAAAATTGAGTAAAAAATTATCTAAACTTCTTGGCATTCCCCGCAAAATAATTTCCTTCAGTCCGGTTTCTGATGCTTCAAAAAACTTTATACGTTGGCGGCTCAAAGTCAGTAAATAAAAACTATTGCTAACTGAAGAATTCCTTAAAAGAGGCATCAAGTGAAAACGATCTGTTACTAAGGATAGTTCTTGAGTAAGTCCGGAACAGGAAAACCAAACAAATGAATCTAGAGTCAAAAATGCGGCAAACCCAACTGTTCGGTCTTTCCAAAAGTCAAGATTGTCCAGCATCAATTCAATTGGAATTAAAATTCGGGCAACTTTTACAGGCTCCATCCCTAATTCAAGCAGTTTTTTTTCCGATTCAAACATTAATTGCTTCAAACGTTCACGGTTTTGGTGACTATCCGCTTGATTTATCGGGAGGTAAATTGAAACGCACCATTCGTCGCGAACCTCCGCCATTTTGAGTAAATTTTCTTTTTTTAACATTTTATTTCTCCCTTCGTCCAAATGCGAGCAAATTGAAACGACCTATTTCTTATCCGCTTTAATTTCCGATGTCTCCTTGAGGTAACCGAATTTATTGACATCAAATACTACTTTAATCTTTATCGAGCAATTTTTTGACCGTAAAAACACTGATATTTGTTGCGTAAAAATACTTATTTATTTAGCGGATCTGTTGCTGGTTGGGGGAAAAATTAATGCTGATAAACCAAAAGATTTAACTGAGAAAAGAAATCTAAAGTTCTGTTGAAGGAAAATTGAAAAGTTAGTAAAAATACTTACAAAATTTAGGTGTTATTACTGATTTGGAAGAAATTATAAGTTGTATAATTTATTTGATTTGTTGATTTCGATAAATCATTAACCAAAAATCACCATTCTAAAACGGGCTCTTGGTTTTAAGTTGAAACCACAGCAACAGAGTTTGTTTTGCCATCATCAAGGAATACATGATGGCTTTTTTTATTTAACTTTTGACCTATTTAAACCTAAAAGATTTCAGTAAAAATACTTACTTTAACTAAGTATTTTTACAGTTTTCACGAAAAATTTTTAGAATATTATTTAAACGAGGGAATATTGAAATAATTGTCTGATGTGGGATTTGAGTATAGTCCAAGGGGAGATCGCTATACCAATTCAAAATTGATCCCGGTCGGATACCGAGCAAATTTCAAAATTCCTCATTTTAATTTAAAATTTTTTGAGGAATAGTGAAATAAAAAGAACTGTAATTTGAATTTTTGAAGTTTCCGTTTCAACCTTTATGCAATGGTTCGCTTATTTTAGGTTAAGCATTCTAATTTTTTTGATTACTATCATCATAAATTTTGCCCCTCAAATGGCTTTTGCTCAAACCAAATGTGGTGGACTTAATCAAACTCCGTGTCCGGTTTCGGAGAAAGTTAATTCTTGTAATAAAGGTTTACGGGAAGATTATCGCAAAGACAGGTGTGTTTCCGCCAAAAGTATTGCCGGCACTTCATTTTTGAAACTATGCAATAATGATTCAAAGGAAGTAATTAGTTTTATTATTGTGCTGTGGAATTCCGAATTGAAAAAATGGAAAGGTGAAGGTTGGTATAAAATTGATGACCGGGAATGCACAGTAACAGTTATCCCCGGCGGTTATCAGGGCTATGTCAAAGTTTATGCCGAAATGAAAAGCAAAACCTGGACAGGAAACAACGGAAGTTTTTGTGTTCCAAAAGATCTAACTAAAATTTTTCGTGGCATTGATAACACAGATTGTCGCCCTCCAAACTTTAAACGGGTTGACCTTTTTAGTATTTTGTTCGAGCCGAGTGTCTCAAAAACTTTTTATCTGAAAAATTCCGCAAATAAAACCCATTAAATTTGAGGTTTAATTAGGGAAACTGATCGGACAGAAAGTCAGGGTATTTTACAAACCATAATTTATTATAAAATTCAGCTTTATTTCTTTCAAAAAGTTTCCCCGGTAGATAAATCGAATATTTTTAAATTTAATCCTTAGGAATTTTACTGAATCAGTAAAACCGCTCCAATGATCATTAATAATACAAATAGGAAAGCACCGAAATACATTAAGATTGATAACAAAGATGTTTGATTTTTTGAATTGACTGGTTCATTTTTGATTAGAATTGATTCTCTCATTTTAATAGTTCTCCTTTTTCAAATTTAGTCCTGGTAATTGAATCCTAATTCGAAAACCATATCGAATATTTGACTCGATAACCCTTATTCCACTTTTATCTTACAAAAATTGGCGTAGCTAAAAATCAAAGTAAACACTCAATTCAAATGGGTAATTCTACCTATCAAGCGATTAAATTGTTATCCATAAAGAAGAAATAGAGTAAAATTTTTATTGAAAAGCAGCAAAATGGCGGGTTTAAATGTTCCTTTTAATAAGGTTAGTGCTTTATTCTGTTAATTTCATTTAGATCCTGAAAGTTTAGATTGGTTAACTTAATAAAATTTTGTTGATTGAAACAAATAGTAAAACCCAAACCGTTATATGTTAGATTAATAGTTACTAAAAAGCGCGACCAATATTAACCGAATTGTAGGTAACGACACTCAATGGGACATATTTCACATAAATTATCAAATTCTTTTGAAGGGGCATTAGCCGGCGGCGGAGATCCGGCAACTTCACCGCTTTATGTTTTTGGGCCTTTTCTGCGTTTGATCATGGTGGCGGGAGTGGCGCAGGTTACTTTCGGGGCAACGGTCTGGCTGGCAGTTTTAACTGTGATTATGGTCTCAGCCATGTATCGGCAGGTCATGCGATGGATCACTGACGGCAGCGGCGGAAGTGGTTTAAGTGAGGAAGAATTCGGCGGTTGGGCCGTAAAAATCAATGCGGCGATCACCTTTACCGAATATACACTGACGTTCCTCGTTAGTATGGCGGCTCTAGAGACATTTATTGCTGACAGATTTCCGGCCCTTAATAGCACAATTTTCGGGTTTCAATACCGCACTTTTCTGGCAATCGCACTTAGTATTTTAACTGGATGGCTCGTCAATCGCGGCCCCAAAATGGCAACTCGAGCCTTCGGTCCGGCAACTTTTGCCATATTGATTTTGTTATGGATTATGATCCTGGCGAGTCTTTTGAAGTTCGGGTTTAATTTGCCGACGATCGATTTTCAGGCATTTACCCCTAAATATCTTAACTTTACCCTCGGCGGATACGCCCGAATTTTGGCTTTAATGACCGGGATCGAGATTTTCGCCAATCTGGTCGCCGCGTATGACGGGACACGGGAACAGAAAAGCCGTAAATCTTTCGGCAGTTTAATAATTATTATGGGCACGACCAGTCTGACCATGCTAATTGTCGGTCCCGCCATTTTTGCCCTTTCCGATCCCACCAACGACCACGTTTCCGTTTTTACACAAACGATGGATCAATTGCTACCTGCCTGGGGATCCTATCTGGGAACTTTGATTGGAATTGCCGTTTTGCTTTCGGCTTGTGCGGCAAGTGCGCAGGGTTTGCAAAATTTGTCCCTCGGTCTTCGTTATCGTCATTATATCCCGGCTTCATACGGTCAAAAAAATCTCTTTGATGTTGCCGATAAACCAGTCTGGCTTGAAATTGGGATAGTGGTTTTTTGTTTTCTCCTTTTCGGAACACAGGAAGAAACCTATCTTGTTCTCTATGCCGCCGGAGTATTTATTTTGCTCAGTATGACAGGTTGGGCGGCAAGTAAACGCCTCCTCCGTGAATTGAGACTAAGATTTACCACCATTGGGCTGATCTCACTTGCCGGGACAATTTTAGCCGCACTTTTAACGACAGGCGCAACATTTATTATTTTCGGAGAAAGATTTTTTGAAGGAGCCTGGACATATCTGATATTTATTCCGGCTCTTTATATTATTTTCAGTTACTACCGAAATCGGTTGGGTGCACCGACCTCGGTTGAAGACCGTTTGGGTTTGCTTGCCTGCGAACAGAGATATTTGCCTGACTTTTTGGACGGTGAAATTGAACAATCGGTCAAACTCAAAAAAATTCTGGTTCCGCTCAATGGTTCAATAATTGCAGAACAATCACTACCATTAGCCCGAAATCTGGCAAAAGTATTCGGTTCGGATTTGTTATTAGCTTCAGTTGAGGAAAATAATAACGAAAAAAATACAGAATCGGGTGATGCAATTTCCACTTTCAATTGTAATGAATATTTAAGTCGAATTATTGAATTGATAAAAAACGATGTTACTTCGGTTCGGTGCATAATCGAACAAGGCGAAGCGGCAAAAGGAATTTATGAACTCGCTCACGACACTGATGCTGATTTGATTGTTATCAGCACCAAAGGAAGTTTTGAATTGGGCAGCATTTTTTCAAAAAGTGTTACCCAGAGATTGATTGAACAGACATCTATCCCTGTTTTGCTGCTTCGTCCGACGGACGATTGGAAAAGCAGATTTTCTGCTTTTAAAAAAATCATCGTTACCCTTGACGGCTCTGCCGAATCGGAAATGATCCTACCCTGGGTTAAATTATTCGCGGATGAATTTGAAAATGAAGTTTTATTGGTTTCAGTTCCGGAAGGAGCAGAATCGGAAAATTACGAAGAGACTATGAACGTTTATTTGAATGGAATTGCGGATAAACTTAATTCAATCAAAACTGAAACCAAGGTTTTGCTCGGCGGCTCCGGTCCGGCGCGGACAATTCTGGCCTTTGCTGAAAGTGAGAAGGCTGATCTAATTGTGATGGCATCGCATGGACGCGGTGGTATAGAACGCATTGAAAAATTGCCAATCGGAAGTGTTCCAACCCGGGTAATTGAGA
>DAORIL010000395.1:0-6387 GCA_035438525.1 Pyrinomonadaceae bacterium | reverse complement strand
CAATCACCGATTACTCAAACTCTTAAACCTTCTCATCAGCCAATTGATTCATACAGACGGTTTTTATTCCCTATCCTGGCTGTTTTCGTAATTCTACTTTTTAGCGGATTTGTCTATTGGAACTTTGCTTCAAAGAAAATCGAAAGTCCGAATCAAATCAAAACTCTCGCCATTTTGCCATTTAAGCCGTTGAGCATATCCGAACAGGATGCGATCTTAGGAGTCGGGATGGCAGATACAATAATTAGTAAACTGACTTCCATCAAGCGAATAACAATTCGTCCAACCAGCGCAATTGCTAAATATGCTTCGCAAACGAAAGAATTGAAGGTAATCGGCAATGAACTTGAAGTTGATGCTTTGCTCGACGGCAATATTCAGCGAACCGGCGACAAACTGCGTGTTTCGGTGCAATTAATTCGTGTTTCGGATGGCTCACCGCTTTGGGCAAGCACTTTTGACACTAGAGAATCGGACATTTTTGCTTTGCAGGATTCCATTTCTTCACAGGTTGCCGATTCATTGGCTCTCAAGTTAAACGACGAAGAACGTCAACAAATAAATAAACATTCAACTCAAAACCCTGAAGCCTACAAACTTTATCTGAACGGTATTTTTCAGCTTAATAAACGCACACTTGAATCTGCCAAACGTGCCATTTTATATTTTGAAGAAGCGATTGAAAAACAGCCGGATTACGCACTTGCTTATTCAGGTTTGGGCGATGCTTATATTATGCTCGGCAATCAGGAAGCCCTGCTCGGCGGACAGTCGCCGCGTGAAAATATTCCCAAAGCCAAATCTGCACTCAATAAAGCTCTGAATCTTGATAGTTCGCTGGCTGAGGCAAACGCTTCGATGGCTTGGATTTCAATTTGGGAAGACGGGAATGATACTCGTGCCATTCAAAATCTTAACCGCGCCATCGAGTTAAATCCGAATTCGGTTAATGCGCGTCATTATCTGGCTTTGCTTTATATGATTCGGGGCGAATTCGATTCGGCTTTGGTTGAAATGCGAAAAGCGCAGCAGGTTGACCAGTTTTCGCTGGTCATCAATGTCAATATAGCGACAATTTTACTCCGGCAGAAAAGTTATCAGGAAGCCGAAGCGCAATGTCTGAAAAATCTGGAACTCGACCCGAATTTTCCGCGTGTCCATTGGGTTTACGGATTAGTTTTAGAACAAATAGGAAAATATAACGAAGCAATTTCGGAGTTTCAAAAGGCGGTCGAATTAAGCAACGGCGGAACTTTAGCCAAAGCGTCGCTTGCCCACGCCTACGCTAAAAAAGGAAACCCCGCAGAAGCTGAAAAAATTTTAGCGGAGCTAATTGCCAAATCAAACGAAAATTATATTGCGCCTGATTCGATTGCCGCAGTTTATACGGCTTTGGGCGACAAGGAAAAGGCTTTTTCATATTTGGAGAAAGGCGTTAGAGAAAGGCAGTTTTCAATGTTTCAACTCGAAATAGAACAACATTTCGATGAAATACGCTCAGATGCCAGATTCAAAAAAATCCAATCTCAAATGCAAAATAAACCGATTGAATAGAAGTTTCCTGAATCCATATTTATCAGTCTGCAAATCAACGCGAATGAACACAAATAATTTTTTACTCGCGCCCATTCGCTTTATTTAAAAACTATTTCGCTTTAATTTTTGCCTTTTTACTTTCCGTTACTGATTACATTTCCCTCCCGCTGGATCAAAAGTCGTCCCGGTTACCTTAAAGCACGGCTGCGAACTGGCGGCGAAATCTGCCGGGAGCGTGGTTGAGAACATATCGTTTTTGATGGTCGTGCTTCCTTGTAGGAAAATCGTAATCGGCATTCCTTTGGAAGTATTTTTCGGAATTGTGACCAGGCGGAAAAAACGCGAATAGAAAGCATTAACTTAGATTATTTAACGCGATGAGGCGGCAGAATGACTTGAAAGACAATTTCGGGGCAGATAAATATTGAAATCGGATTATTCATTTCCTCTTTGGACAATAATCCGAGCCGTTCATAAAGGCTGAAATAAATGCCGTTAGCAGTTCCTTTGGTTATTTCTAACTCTTTGTGCCAAACGGAATATGTCCCAAGTTTATCATCCGTCCGATGAAAAAAACCTTGAACAGGATGAGTCAGAATCAATTTTATCGCATCTAAATTTTCAAATCCCGAATGACTTTCAACCGGCTCGCCCGTATCAAAAATATTGATGTCTGATGAACACCAATCTGACTCACTTTTCACCTTAAAACGGTTATATTTTTTCTTGGAATTATCGTAATCAAAATCCGTTTGATACTTGGCATAATGCCACGGGATCTTCCATAAAATTTTTGGAATATAGACATAATATGCACCCAATGTTGTGCCGAAAAACCAGACAACCTGCTCCTTGGTTTGCTTATCAACTACATAAACCCGAAAATTTGTCTGCATAAATCTAAAGGATTTGAAAGGAAACAATTTGGTGAACTTAAAATCTTCGTCCAAAAACGGAACGGCACTCATCAGTGCCATTTTCTCGCCATTAATGTCGAGTTCGGGAATCTCAAATCTATCCGCCGGAATATATTTTTCCAGCCTAGATTTTGGCAAGGCATAGTTAATCAATGCAAAATTAGCCAATTTGGATTCAACATCTAAAATATTTGGATTAATAGGCTTTAGTCGTTGATTTAAAATTTCCCGATAGCTGTCCATAGGTTCAGTTTTAGTGGTCAGCAGCTAGTGGTCAGTGAACAGAAAAAAAATCTGACCACTAACCACTGACTACTGATCACTTGATTTTCTTACTTCTCTACATTTTCGGCGGCTTGCCGTCTTGATAGGCAAAAACGTGAAAACCCGGAGTTGTGCCAAACAATGTCAAAGCATCAACCCTGCCGTTAGTCTCCATTTCGCTTAGTTTTTGCATAATAAAATTTTGTTCTTCGGCAGTCAAATGTTTTCGGGCAATGTCAAAAGAACAGCCCGAAACGTGGGGCGGTTTTGATTCTTTATCTTTAACTTTAAAAGAATTTGAATCGGTTTTGTTCAATTTAATATTATAATCCATTGAAAAAGTCATTGAGTTTATTATCAAAGGGCGATTAAATTTCTTTTGATAACTGTCCCCAATTTCTTCAAGAACTTTCTGAGTTTCCTGATTAACCATACTCAAAAGCCTGATTCGCATTTGCTTTCTGTCTTTTGGATTATTCAGATCATATTTTACACCGTCAAAATCATCGGCAAGTTTTTTCAAAATGGCAAACTTTGGAGAATCCGGTTTCAATGGTTTCGCGCCGCCCTCAAAACTATAAGAACTAAATTCAGTTTCCTCGGCGGCTCCCTCAACATCAATAACGTATGTTTCAGTTGCCATAGGTAACTCAACCAAATCACCTTTTGCTCGTTTTTCCGCCAAATCAGCAAAATCGAGTGGTTGAACATAACCGGCAGCAGCCATTTCCTGCATTTTTTGTGCCTGCTTAAAAACGCCACCACTACCTATCAGTTCTGTTGGGATATTAAGTCCCGGAAGTTTATCCCCGATTGGCTGATCTCGTTTTGCCAGAGCCTTGTCACGTTGCTGTGTCCAAAACTCAACGGTTACGTTTAGATTATTTTTACTTGAAACTATCGGCGACGGATTTTCTTTCGTCTTAGTTTCAGTTTGATTTGTCTCATTACCAAGGTTTTGTTTACTTTGACAGGCTGAACTAAAAAAAACCAGACCAATCATCAATGCTAGAAAAACAGAAAGCTGCTTATTCATAATTATTGTCTCCTTAAATGATTTGTCTGAAAAATAGATCTTTCCAAAACAACAACTAAATCACTTACTTATCTAAACGGAAAATTGACAAGAAAAGGGTCAGCATTTCCTAAAATTAGTTCATTGGTTGCTTTGGTCAAGGTTTTATTTGCTCTTTTCTACAGTAAACAGCATATTCATTTTAAATGAAAGGAAAAATTATGCAGATATAATTGAAAAAATCTGATGCAGAAATGCTAAGAACCGGAGTTATTTGTATTTTGACAAACTTCCCGGTTCTTTCACTTTTCCTGCATCTATGCAGTCAATATTAATTCCCTTTTAATCTTCGCAAAGCATCTACCGACGAAGCAAAATTTGGATTTAAGGTCACTGCTTTTTCATAATTTTTGATTGCTTCTGCCCTATTTCCACTGAGCAAATAGCCTTCCGCCAAACTATCAAACGCATTTGCCGAATTTGGATAAGCTTCCGTATTTAATTTGAAAACTTCAATCGCCTCATTAATTTTTTTCGATTGCAGCAACCGATACCCGAGCGCATTTGTCTCAACCTCAGTATTGATAAACTGATTTTTCGGATTAAGCTTAAACTCACGATATTTTTTGATAAAAACTGAAATATCCCCATTATTAGCGGCTTCAGCAGTTAAATCTTTAAAAGTGCTGCCGGGAACAAAAGTTTGAATCGCTTGGAATGCCGGGTCAATATTGTTGCTGAAATCCGCTGAATTTAATGGAGTAAAAATTTCCGGTGCAGTAAAAAGTCGTCTGTCATTTGGGTCGATCTGATGCCAAAGGCTTGAAACCCGAAACGGCATTTTGCTGTTTGGCAGAGTCATTATTGTCGGATCCCCATAGAGATTCGGACTACTTCCGGTTGGCTCGCCGACAAAAATTGCATTAGTATATTTTTCGATTTCATTAACCAAATTTTGCGCAGCGGAAAAAGTGCGGCGACCAATTACCACAAATAATTTTCCGCGCTCGTTAAATTTTCCTTTTATCAATCCAATTACAATCGGTTTGTTGAGTTGATTATTTCCGCCTGTGTTTAGGCGCACATCCATAACAAATTTTTCCACCGGATTTTGTTCGGCAAAATCGAACACTTTTCTAAAAAATGCCGTTACGCTTTCATCTGATTTGTTTTGGGTTACATTAAATTGAACGTAGAGAATTTTGCTTTCTTTGACATATTCAAACCAGTAATTATTGTTCGGATTTTTCAAATATAGCGGAATTGGATTTGTAGATTTATCAAAAGCATTAGTGCGTTTGCCATCCCGCATATAGCTCATAATGTCTTTGACGTATTTAATTTCCAACGTCTTTTGCTGACCGTCTTTTTCCACTGTAACTGCAACTTTCTCATCACTATCAGCAATATTTAATCCCTTTAAAACCTTTGGGCAACTGAATAAAAAAGAGGTTTCTACTTTTAACGATTGTTCATTACGATTATCGCCCCACGAAATTTCTTTGATTTTTTCTAAGGCTTTTTCAATCGGTGTGTTTTCTATTTTAACGACTTTTCCGCCGACAATTTCACCGTATTCAGCCGCTGCAGATTGGACAAATAAACCGTCTTGCAAAATTTCATAGCGAACGGGATAAACTCCTAATCCGAGCAAACTTTGTTCTTCGATTGAAGTATGTCCATCACCTACCATGGCAATTAATTTCATAAATCTGACGTAAACTTGTTCGTTGGTCAGGTTTGGAATATCTGTATTTAATTCTTTTACGGCGTTTTCAAACTGCTCCCGCGTCATAAAATGAAAAGCATTTTTGTGACGTTTGGGGAGATCTTCGGCAAAATAGCGCAAATCCTCGCGCCATTGGTCAGCCGTGACGTTAAAATTGATTTGTCTTGGGTTAAAGTCGTGCTGAGCAAATGCCATATTTGCCATTGCCAACAATAAAATTACAATAAAAAATAGCGAAATTATTTTTTTCATTTAGTTTGTCCTCGTTTTTATAAATTGTCCTTGTTTGTAACGAAAATTAATTTTGCGGATATTGGAAAAATCTTCGAGCGGATTGCCTTTCAAACCTAGAAAACTTGCCTCAAAACCTTCTTTTAGTAAGCCGATTTTTCTATTTGGAAAAATTGTTTGCGGTGTGATTTCAGTCCAGATCTTGAGCAGTATCAGATTATTGAAAACTTTCAGTCGATAAATATTTTCGGCTTCTTCAACTACGCCGGTCGGCATATTATCTGTGCCGAACGCGATTTTCACGCCGAATTTGTGCAACAATTTCAAATTGTCACGATGAATCTCATCCAAATTTGGAATTCCGCTCGTATCCCGATGACTGAGCGTGGTTGTCACCACAAAGATTTTTTTCTTGGCACAAAGTTTGGCATCTGCTTCGATTATTTTTTCCAACGGAAGATGCGAAATTTCATCAACTCCCGCAATTACTGCATTGTGAAAATCCTGTGCGGTCGCAATATGAACCGAAACCCGCAAATTATCCTGATGTGCTTTTTCGACAATTTTTGGTAACAGTTCTGGATTCAAACCTCTTTTGCCGTAATATTTTGCGTCCGTTTTGCGAAGTTCGTATTCTTCCGAATGTTCAAGGTAAGTTTTGATAAAATCTGGTTTGCCATTTTTAATCAATTGCC
>DAORIL010000394.1:0-6391 GCA_035438525.1 Pyrinomonadaceae bacterium | reverse complement strand
GTTTCAAGTTGTCCTTCCAACTTTAGATGCACATCACCATCAGACTGAAAAATCATTGTTGCCGGAAGTGTTCCGCTATATGTTTTGATTTCTCCGCTCCACTCTCCTAATAATTCTGTGGTCGGCTTAAATGAAGTTTCCGCTAATGGAGGTTTAAAAGCTGGGTTACTTTCCCTCATCTTTTTGTTGTCGGGCAATAGGCAATCAAGAACATCATCAGTAATTGTATAAATTAAATCCGCAGAGCGAGTATTAGAGATGACTGCCACAGCAATTTTTTCGTTCGGTAAAATCATCAACTGTGCCGAAACTCCGGGAGCATCTCCCGACTGGGCTAGGTTGTAATAATTGTATTTACTTTTTTCCTGTGTAATCCACCCAAGTGCAGAACATAGACTTAAATCTTCCGAAATTTCCATTGACTGTTTTTCCTGTGCCATTTGGTCAATTAATTCAGGTTTAATGATTTGTTTTTGTCCGGATTGTAAGTTCTTTAAATGAAAAAGTCCAAACTTTATTAAATCCCGCGCTGTCGAAAAGACCCGTTGTGAACCGGATTCGTCAACCGTGTAATATGATTCCAACGTGCCGTCAGAGTTATAAAGACTAGCTGCCGGACGGCTCAAGATGTGATTGTTTTCAATTGTTGTTTCAATCAGCCCGAGCGGTAAGAAAACCTTTCTCTGCATAAAAGCCGCGAAGCTTAAGCCAGAAACTTTCTCAATTATAAAACTCAGCAGTGCATAATTGAGATTTGAGTAATTATAATGTTCACCCGGCACAGTTGTAATAAAACCGTATCTCTTAATCGTTTCCTGTAATGAGGGAGCCAGATCTTTTTCATCCGTGTAAAAATTTCGCCAATGACGCGGCAAACCTGAGGTATGTTGCAGCAAATGTTTGACTGTTACAGATGATACATTTCCGGCATAGGCAGTCAATTGCATATTGCCAAGAAATTTGCTGATCGGATCGTCAAGCCTGATCAAGCCTTTTTCAACCAGAACCATCAAACCTGTAGCGGTAAAAGTCTTGGAAACTGAAGAAATTGCATAACGCGTATTGATACTCGCCGGAATCCGTTTTTCCCGATTCGCCAATCCAAACGCTTCTTCCCAAATGATTTTACCCTCTTTCGCTACGGCAATGACGATTGATTTGGGCGAACCTGTTTCAACTGTCTGCTTAATTGTTTGGCGAATACCTTTGAAATTCTCGCTTACGCTTTGAGCCATTGAAGGATGAGAATTGATTAAAAATTCACTTCCCAAAACTGCAGCAACAGAGGTCGTTAAAAATGTTCGACGATTGATCCATTTCTTCATACTTGTTTTTCTTGGGAAATCTATTTTATCAGAAATTGATTAATATTTATGGTTATTCAAAAAATATTCTTTGGATGGATTTTAACTTGGAGGTTGCCTTTATCAACTTGTTGAGAAAATCTATGATAATTTGAAATTTTAGTAATTTACCACTTAACGATTTCTCGTGCCGTTCATCGAAAAACTAATTTAATTTAATAAAATCCAAAATATAATTTCGCATGACTTGAGAAAAGGAGTGCGGAATTTTTTTATGAAAAAATATCTGGTTTTATTTGTGTTAATGGCAGTTGGCAGTTTATTTTACGGATACAAAATTATGGCAGACGAAAGAGAAAAAGAATTGGTCAAAATCCCTTTGGAAAATTATCTGAAAGGTCACGAAACAGGCAATCCCGAATTTATGAAAAAAGCTTTTTACAGCGAAGGAAAGCTGATTTTTATCCGCGAAGGAAAATACACAACGCGAACTTTTGATGAATATATTGCGGGAATGAAAGACGGAAAGCCTGCCGCAGATGAAGCAAACAGAAAACGTTGGATCGAAAGTATTGATGTTTCGGGAAATGTCGCCACAGGTAAAATAATTTTGGATTATCCAACCGTTAAATTCGTAGATTATATGACCTTGCTCAAAATTGACGGCGAGTGGAAAATCGTCAATAAAAGTTTTTATGCTGAGATGAAAGAACAGCCGAAAAAATAACTTTTATTGTTCAAAATATGAATATCTGTAAATATCAAATTCTAATTCTCGGTGTCGTGTGCCTATTCGTTTTTCAAACGGCTTCGGCGCAAAAATCAACCGCACCATCAGCACAAGAAATCGAGGCAAAAGTTGATGAATATATGAAGGCGGCGGTCGAGTTAGAGCCTTTTAGCGGAACAATTTTGATCGCCAAGGATGGGAAGCCGATAGTCAGCAAAGGCTACGGAATGGCGAATGTTGAATTTGATGCTCCAAACAATCCGCAGACCGTTTTTCGGCTTGCGTCGGTTTCCAAACAATTTACGGCGGCGGCGATAATGATTTTGCAGGAACGTGGAAAATTAAACGTCAACGACCTCGCTTGCAAATATTTAGCTGAATGTCCGGCATCGTGGCAGCCGATCACGATTCGCCATCTTTTGACGAATACACACGGCGTTCCGGGTGTGACGGCTTTGGAACTTGGTCCGCTTCGTGGTTTGCCGGTCCCTTGGGATCAATGGTATGAGGCAACAAGCAAGAAACCGCTTGAATTCACTCCGGGCGAAAAATTCAAATACTTGAATGCCGGTTATACTCTACTCGGTTTTATCATCGAGCGGGTTTCGGGCAAGTCCTACGGCGAATTTATGCAGGAAAATATTTTCACGCCTTTGGGAATGAATCGGACAGGTTACGAAGATCCGCTTCGAATTATTAAAAATCGTGCGACAGGTTATCGGAAAATGCCCGACACTCCGATGACAAACTTGCCTTACAGGGAAATAATCCGTATGTATGCAGCGGGCGGAATTTACTCAACGACCGAAGACCTTTTCCTTTGGGATCAGGCTCTCTACACAGAAAAATTATTGTCCAAAAAGTCCATTGATGAGATGTTCACCCCGTTTAGAGATATGCAGCCGGGCAAGGGTTACGCCTACGGCTGGTGGTCGAGCCAAAAGTTCGGGCGGCGGCGTTTGGCACACGGCGGCAATGCAACAGGTTTCATAACTTACATCGCACGCTATCCCGAAGATCGTGTAACTGTCATCGTTTTGAGCAATAACGAACGCGGTTCGGCGGGTAAGATCAACGATGTTTTATCGGCAATCGTCTTTGGCGAAAAGTATGAAATTCCGAAAGAACATAAAGCCATAACCGTTGCGTCTTCCGTTTTAGATAAATACATCGGAGAGTATAAATTTCAATATCCCGAAACAAGCTATACGATCACCAATGAAAACGGTAAATTGATGTTGCTGGAACCCGGATTTCCAAAAGACGAAATGTTCGCCGAATCGGAAACCGATTTCTTTTCTAAAACGTATGATTTACAAATCAAATTTGTTAAAGATGCAAACGGAACGGTTACAGGCTTGATTGTGTATCAAAACGACAGCACATTGTATGAAATAATAGATGGGAAAAAAGTTAAATAAATGGAAAATAATTAACAAACACTCTGAGTCTGAGCGGAAAGAAAAAAGATAAGATTCGTTTTGGATAGAAATTAGGCAACACAGTTTAGAAAAAAACTTTTTAAGAGGATAAATTAACCTTCAAAAATACAATGAAAATAATAAGAATAATTAGTCTGTTAATACTGATTTTGGCAATTTTTTGTTTAACGATTTCGGCACAAACGCAAAAAAAGACCAGCACCAAATTGAGCAAAACTGAAGCCGAACTGATGCAGCTTGAACGCGACATTGGCGAGGCAAATATCAAGCGCGACAAGGCTTTTTTTGAACGAATTGAAGCTGATGAATTTATTTTTACCGATTCGGGCGGCGGCATCACGACCAAATCCGAGGACGTTGCCAGCCTTGATAAACCTGCCGGAGAATTCAAACTGGTTTCTTACATAGTTGATGAAATGAAAGTTTATGTTTATGGCAAAACGGCGGTTGTTTTTGGGCGCACAACCACAATTTCACGCAGCAAAGATCGTGAAGTTACTAACAAAAGCCGTTTTACAGATACATTTGTTAAACGCGATGGACGTTGGCAATTAGTCGCAGGACATTCTTCACGCATCCGTGAACCGCAAAAATAATTTATCAGTTTTTATAAAAAATAGCAGAGGCGATAAGCTTGACAAGGATGAACCTGATTTTTAGAAAATTGCCGTCATTTTGGACTTTGCAAATCAGCGGTTGGCTGATTTATATGGTCGCCATTTACATAACTTTTCTGACCGTTTCCAATAATTCGTTAAGTCTTTTCTACATCAAATCGTTTCGAGCGGTGGTCGGTTTCGTTTTGACGACGATTTTATGGGTTATCTATCGGCGATTAGTTAATCGTCTGGCGTTAGGAAAAATTATTGTCATTGTTTTAGTTTTATCAATAATTTTCGGATGTCTTTGGACTTTTATTGAGGCTGGATTTTATTCGCTTCAACTTGCCGATTACGATTTTTACGCAACTTTACCTAAACTTCCGAGAGTTGCACTCGATTATGCGATGACCGTGGCGGGATGGAGCGGCGTTTATTTTCTCATTAAATTTTGGCAGAAATGGCAAATCGAACAAGAAAATGCGCTCCAAGCCACGTTTTTAGCCGATAAAGCCCAGCTCGAAGTTCTCCGTTATCAACTCAATCCGCATTTTCTCTTCAATGCTCTAAACTCGATTCGCGCCTCGGTTGACGAAGACGGAAATCGCGCCAAACAAATGATCACACAGCTTTCCGAATTCTTACGACATTCGTTGTTAAGTGCTGAAAAGAAAGAGATTTCCTTGCGCGAAGAACTCGAAGCAGTGCAAAATTATCTGGCGATTGAAAAGATCCGATTTGAGGAAAAACTCGAAGTTGATTCCGAAGTCGAAGAAGCTGCCAAAGATTTTAAAGTTCCTTGTCTTTTACTAAATCCGTTGGTCGAAAATGCTATTAAACATGGTTTGCAAACGAGTTCAAAACCTTTGAAAATAAACATTTCCGCCAAATTAGAAGGCGAAAAACTTATTTTGGAAGTTGCCAATAGCGGAAAATTAGACAATCTTCATCATTCAAACGGAACAAAAATCGGTCTGCAAAATGTCCGTGAAAGATTAGAAAAGTTATTTGGTGAGAAAAGTTCATTTGAATTAACGCAAAACGGCAATTTTGTAGTGGCTAAAATTGAAATCAGTAAATGAAACTAACCGCAATAATTATTGATGATGAACGGCTTGCGCGGAGAGAATTGCGTTCACTTTTGTCTGAATTTGCCGAAATTTCGATAGTTGGCGAAGCCGAAAATCTAACCGAAGCTATTAATTTGATTCAAATCAATAAGCCTGATGTGGTTTTCCTCGACATTCAGCTGCAAAATGAAAACGGCTTTGATTTGCTCGAAAAAATCGAAAAAAAATTCAAATTGATTTTTGTCACAGCTTTTGATGAATTTGCGATTCGGGCTTTTGAAATCAACGCTTTAGATTATTTACTCAAGCCCGTTAATCCTCAGCGACTTGCAAAAACTCTCGAAAGATTGCTGGAAACCGAAGAAAAAAATGAAACTTCTTTTAGAAAACTTGAATACGAAGACCGTCTCTTTATTGAAATGGGGGAGCGTTCAAAATTTTTGAAAATTAGTGGGATCAAATGTATCTGTGCTGATGGAGATTACACGCACATTTTTACCGATGACGGCAAAAAACATCTGGTGACAAAACCTCTCAAAGAATGGGAAGATCGTCTGCCCGAAAAATATTTTGTTCGCATTCATCGTTCAACAATTGTCAATCTCGAATTTATCGAAAAAGTTGAAACTTGGTTTAGCCGCTCATACCAAATTTATCTGCACGAAATGAAAGAACCTCTGACTGTTAGCCGCCGTTATGCTGCTCAATTAAAAGTTAGATTCAGTTAAATTCAAAAAAAATAATTTCGATGATAGGTTTTGCAAAAAATCTTCGCATTAGTAGATGAGCGGCAATTAAGTTGCCAATATTTTTAGATTTTGACGGAGCATAATTATGGATAATGTTTTAGACGGAGTAGCAGCAGTATCGGTTATAGGAGTTCTTCTTGGTCACGGAGTCTCAAATATGAGCAGTTTTAGTTTTGAAGGTTATAACTTTACGCCAAGTGCTTTATCTTTGATGGCTTATGAAATCAAAGATGGCAGAATGGGTGTAACCTACAGTTCAAATATTGGAACCAAAGCTATTTATAATTCAACCGAAAATAAACTTTATCTGGGATTTGTTAATGCTGGTTCGGAGTCCAGAAAGGCTTTAATTGTTCATGAAGTGACCCACGCCGTTTGCGATTTTCAAGCGAAAAAAATGGATATAGCACAATCAGAATCAATTGCCTATATCGCCCAATGTCTGTATGCCAGAGCAAATAGCACCAATACTGATCCCGATGCCCGTTTGTATAGTG
>DAORIL010000393.1:0-6393 GCA_035438525.1 Pyrinomonadaceae bacterium | reverse complement strand
CAATCATACCGACAACCCCTTGGCTTGACACCACTTTACCGGGTTCGCCGGAACTAACTGTTGCTAAACAAGCCGATGGAAGTGTTCAGGCAAATTGGAAAAACACCGGTTCAAAAGAATCTTTGCGCTGGGTTTTATATTGGAACGACGGACAGGGGTGGAAGCCAACAATTCTGCCCAAATTTCAAACCGAGGCAAAGCTTCCGGTAAATATGAATGTCCAGAAAGTTGCCATTGCCGCGGTTGATAGATTGGGAAATATTTCCGAACCAACCATTAAAGAGGTTAAATGAAGCGTGACCATATCAAAGAATATCTCTCGTTTTTGCAGGTCGAAAAAGGCTTGTCGAAAAATTCTTTTGAAAGTTATCAACGAGATCTGATGAAACTGGCTAAATGGTCCGAAAAGAATAATTACGATATTGTTCAACTTTCCCGTCAGGATCTGCGCGAATTTTTGATTGATTTGGCTCGGGAAAATCTTTCGCCGACCTCGGTTAATCGTCTGATTTCGGCAATGCGCGGATTTTATAAATTTTTAATGTTTGATCGCCACATTACCAAAAATCCGGCAGAAGATTTGCAATCTCAACAGACTACGGCCTATTTACCCAAATTTTTGAACCAGGACGAAATTGAAAAACTGCTCCAAGTTCCTGATGTTTCGGGTGAAATCGGTTTGCGGGACAGAGCAATTTTAGAAACGATGTATGCCTGCGGATTGCGCGTTTCAGAAGTTTGCACTTTGCAGATTTCCGACGTTGAGCTCGATGCAGGAATTTTGACCTGTAAAGGAAAGGGTAGTAAAACCCGCAAGGTTCCGATGGGGAAAAGTGCGGTCGAGTGGCTCAAAAGTTATTTAGCCAAACGCCGTAAAAATGAAAATTTTGAGGTGCAAAACCTTTTCGTTTCAATGTATGGAAAACCTGTTTCGCGTCAGGAAATCTTTGTTTTAGTCAAAGAATGCGGCATCAAGATCGGACGCGACGATATTTCACCGCACACGCTCCGGCATTCATTTGCGACGCATCTGGTGCAAAATTCAGCCGACATTCGCTCGGTTCAGCAAATGCTCGGACACGCTGATATTTCCACCACGCAAATTTACACACATATTACTGATAAACACTTGCGAAAAACTTACGAAAAATTTCATCCGCGTGCCAAATAAATAAGTTTTCTAGTCATAATCTTTGTGTTATTTTATTTGTAAGAAAAATTATGGAAAACGAATATTTTGAAGACGATTTGCCTGAGGTCTGTCCGGCTGGATCGCGGCGTGATTTTTTGAAAAAAGCATCAGCCCTCGGATTTGGAGTTGCTGCTTTGGAATTTCTTGATGGAACTGAGGTTTTTGCTGAAGTTCCGGAATATGTTGAAAATGTTCCGGCGGATGCGATTCCCATCAAATTAAATGTCAATGGAACCGAAAAATCTGTCCAAATTGATTCGCGAACAGTTCTTTTAGATGCTTTGCGCGAGCGAATGGATTTGACCGGTTCAAAAAAAGGCTGCGATCACGGACAATGCGGAGCCTGCACGGTAATTATTGACGGCAGACGACAGTTGTCGTGTCTGACGTTGGCGATAATGTGCGATGGCAAAAAAATTACGACCATTGAAGGTTTAGGTGACGAACAAAAGCTTCACCCAATGCAAAAAGCTTTTGTTGATAATGATGCTTTTCAATGCGGATATTGCACACCCGGACAAATTTGTTCCGCAGTTGCAATGCTCAATGAAGCCAAAAATGGTGATGCTAGTCAGGTTACCCAAAATTTAACCGTTAAATCCGCCAATCTAAAACTTTCTGATGACGAAATCCGCGAAAGAATGTCAGGAAACATTTGCCGTTGCGGTGCTTATCCAAATATTGTGGCAGCGATTAAGGAAGTGCATAACAAGTAGCATTTAACAAAAAATTGATAACTGATAAATGTTAACTGATAAATGAAATTATGAAACCATTCAATTTTACCCGGGCAACCGATCAAAATAATGCCATCCAAGTTTTGCAATCGGACGGAAAGTTTATTGCTGGCGGAACAAATATCGTTGATCTGATGAAAGAAGGTATTGAGCAGCCTTCACAATTAGTTGATATTCAACGGCTTCCGCTTTCCACAATTCAAACGAATAAATTAGGGGGAGTTTCGCTTGGAGCTTTGGCAAAAAATTCCGATACGGCAAATCACCCGTTAATTCGTTCAAAATATCCGCTTTTAACGCAAGCGATTTTGGCAGGGGCTTCGCCGCAGATCCGCAATATGGCGACCAACGGGGGAAATCTTTTGCAGCGGACTCGTTGCGCCTATTTTTATGATGTAGCGATGCCTTGTAATAAACGCGAGGCAGGTTCGGGTTGCGGCGCATTTGATGGGATAAACAAAAACCACGCTATTTTGGGTTGGTCAGAAAATTGTGTGGCGACTTTTCCAAGCGATATGTGTGTGGCGCTCGCCGCTTTGAATGCTAAAGTTCGGGTTTTAGGCAAAAACGGCAAGGAGCGAACGGTTGATTTTGTCAATTTTCATCGTTTACCTGAAACGGATGCCACTAAAGATAACAACTTGGAAAAAGGCGATTTGATTCTTTCGATTGAATTACCAAAAACAGGTTTACCAACCAAATCACATTATCTAAAAGTAAGAAATCGAGCAAGTTATGCGTTTGCATTGGTGTCAGTAGCAGTGATTTTTGAATGGAAAGGAAATGTCATTATGAATCCGCGAATTGCATTGGGCGGTGTAGCTCATAAACCTTGGCGTGCGATTGAAGCGGAAAAGTTTTTAGCTGGAAAAGTTGCCGGCGAAGATGCGTTTAAACAAGCTGCCGAACTTGCCTTAAAAGATGCTAAACCTTTGAAAGACAATGCTTACAAAATAACTTTGGCAAAACGGGCGATTGTTCGGGCTTTGAAAATTGCAAATGGGAAATAATGATATGAAGACAATTTTGTTATTTTTAACGGTTCTGTTTTTTTCGATAAGTGTTTATTCTCAAGATATTACGGGAAGATGGGGTGGTATGTTAGATGTGTCAGGGCAAAAAATTCCAGTAATTTTCAACATTGTAAAAGAGGGAAGCTCATTTAAATCTACTTTGTTTTCTCCGTCCTTAGGGAAAGATGGCATCCCTGTTGACTCAACAACTTTAGAGAATAATAAATTGTCATTAAAAATCACAGCTTTAAAAGCAGAATTTTCAGGCGAACTTAATTCTGACGGCAAATTTGTTGGAACTTTCTCACAAAATGGGATGAAATTTCCTTTGACAATTAATAAAGGTGGAACAGTTGTTGTTGATGCTCCCAAAAGACCGCAAGAGCCAAAACCACCTTTTTCGTATTATTCGGAGGATATTAAATTCACTAACCCAAAAGCAAACATTAAACTCGCGGGAACGCTGACCCTGCCGAAAAAAGAAGGTAAATATCCCGTTATTGTAATGATAACCGGAAGCGGACCTGAAAACCGAAACGAAGAAATTTTCGGACACAAACCCTTTTTAGTAATTGCAGATCATTTGGCAAAGAACGGAATTGGAGTTTTGCGCTTTGACGACAGAGGTTTCGGCGAATCTGAGGGGACTTTCGGCACTGCAACTTCGGAGGATTTTGCCTCGGACGTTGAATCAGCGGTCACTTATTTGAAAACACGCAATGACGTAAATCTTAACAAAATTGGTCTGATTGGACATAGTGAAGGAGGAATAATCGCTCCGATGGTTGCCGCAAATTCTAAGGATGTTGCCTTTATTGTTTTGTTGGCAGGTCCCGGAATCAGCGGGTATGAACTTTTACCATTGCAAGGCGAATTGATAAATCGAGCCTCCGGAATGAGCGAAGCCGATGCCCTCGCTGCTAAGAAAATGAGCCAAGGGGCTTTTGACATCGTGATGAAGTCAACCGATCAAAAAACTCTGGAGCCTGACCTTATTGCCTATTTCAAGAAAATCGGGATGCCGGAAAACGAAGCGGTTAATGCAGCTAAACAAGCCAATTCGCCGTGGATGCAGTTTTTTCTAAAATATGATCCAAAGACTGCGCTGAAAAAAGTAAAAGTTCCTGTTTTGGCGGTTAATGGCGAAAAAGATCTGCAAGTTCCTGCCGACATTGATCTCAAGGAAATCAAAGAAACCCTTGAAAACAGCGGAAATAAAAATGTAACGATCATAAAATTTCCCAAGCTGAATCATCTCTTTCAGGAATGCGATACAGGTTTGGTTTCCGAATACGGCAAAATTGAACAAACTTTTTCACCGATTGCGTTAAAGGAAATTACGGATTGGATTGTTAAACAAACGAAATGAAAACGGATGTTGAAAAAGTAGATAAACCAATTCCAGCCAAGATTGTTTTGATTTTAAAAGATGAAAATTATGATAGTGAAAATTTCATTGGATTATCTGGAACACTTTACCAAGAAAGACTTATTTGGGAACGACCAAATGAAATAAGAAAAGTTAATGGGAAATTAGAATTTACCGTTGTTTTTGCTGATACAAAGTCATTTGAGAATTGGTTGGAAAATGAGAATATCAATAAATTTTACGATAAATATTTTGATGGATTTTTAGCCGAAAAACCAATTTCTATTCAAGAGAAAGATGTAATTCTTGAGCTTGATAAAGTTTTCAATTGTAGTTGTGAAACCTCTGCTTTTTATTTACTTTATGGGCGACGATATGGTTATACAAATGAACTGAATTGCGGTAATTGTTTAGGAAATATCCCGTATTCAAAAATTCCAACGTCCGTTAAAATCGAGCAATGGCAACGACATCACGAAAGAGTTTATGCGAATTGGATGGACAGCGGAATTTTTGAAGGGTCAGCGTTACGACAGCTAACAAACTACACAAAGGGTATTTTGAACAAAGAGGGCGAAAGAATCAGAAAAGAACTCGCAGAGTTTTTCGGCAAACCTGTTTATATGGAATATTTTGTTAACCAACCTGACACGCATCAAACTTGCGTAATTTGTAGCGGAGAAGGAACAAAATCAGGCTTGAAACGACCAAGTAGAATTTGTAAAAAATGCAACACGGCTTTTGATTATTCAGAAAATTAGAAACTATGGCTGATGACGTAAAAAATGCGCCGAATCGAGTTGATGGTGTGGCAAAAGTAACAGGCAAAGCAAAATATATTGCCGAGTTTAAGTTTGCTAATTTGGCACACGGTTATTTGGTGCAAAGCACGATTGCCAAAGGAAAGATTCTGCAAATTGATACTACTGAGGCTGAAAAACAATCTGGAATTATCAAAATTTTTACTCACCTTAACACGCCAAAAAACTTAGTCCAACCCGGAGCGGCTGAGTATTTTGATGAAAACAGCCGTCAGCATTTGCCGCTTACTTCTGATGAGATTCTTTTCAACGCTCAACCTGTGGCACTAGTAGTTGCCGAAACTTTTGAACAGGCACGTTTCGCTGCTTCGTTGGTGAAAGTTAAATACGATAAAACCGCTTTTTCGACAAATTTTAGTCAAAGTTTAGACAAAGGATTTTTAATCGGGCAGCCAACTGCTGATCGGGGAAATCCAAATGAGGCTTTTGCCAAAGCAAATGCAAGAATTGAGGCAAAATATTCCATTCCGATTGAGCATCATCAGTCAATGGAGCCGCACGCATCAGTGGCAAACTGGGAAGGAAATAAACTGACAATTTACGATAAAACTCAAGGTGTGCAAGGAGTTAGGGATTATTTAGCTAAGGTTTTTACATTTCCAAAAGAAAATATCACTGTTCTTTCACCGTTTGTCGGCGGAGCTTTCGGCGCGGCTTTACGTCCGACTCCAAACACTTTTTTATCTGTTTTAGCTTCCCGCGAACTTAAGCGTCCCGTCAAGGTTGTTTACAGTCGCCGACAACTTTCGACTGCCTACGGATACCGTCCGGCAGCAATTCAGAACTTAAAACTTTCAGCCGAAAAAAACGGAAAATTGACTGCCATAATTCACGAATCATTCACCAACACTTCCACTTATGAAAATTTTAACGAAGACGTTTCGTCAAACTCGCGTTCGCTTTACGCTTGTCCGAATGTGAAAACCGTCTCGAAAATTGTCAAAACTGATTTGCCGACACCGTTCTGGATGCGTGCGCCGGGAACTGTGACTGCAATGTTTGCCTTGGAGTCAGCCATGGACGAATTGGCTTACCAACTCAAAATTGATCCACTTGAACTGCGTTTGATTAACTACGCCGAAGTTGACCCGGACAACGGCAAGCCGTTTTCCAGTAAGGAATTACGCAAATGCTACTCCGAAGCCGCCAAGAAATTCGGTTGGGAAAAACGTAATCCTGAACCACGTTCAACCAAGGACGGGAATTGGTTGGTTGGTTGGGGAATGGCGACCGGGACTTGGGGCGCATATCTCGCTCCTTC
>DAORIL010000392.1:0-6411 GCA_035438525.1 Pyrinomonadaceae bacterium | reverse complement strand
GCGATTGAAACGCTTCCCTCATTTCTGATGGCGGGAACCAGATTTTTAATTGCCGGAGTAATCCTTTTAATCTGGGCGCGACTTTCGGCGGATTATGAACGCCCGAAACTGGTTCATTGGCGGACGAGCTTAATTGTCGGCGGCTTGTTACTTTTAGGCGGAAACGGAGGCGTAGTTATTGCCCAGCATTATCTTCCGTCAAGCCTGACCGCACTTTTGATTGCCACCGAACCATTTTGGGTAGTTCTGATCGGCTGGCTTTTTATGGGTTATTCACGTCCGAATCTAAAAGTTATTCTTGGTCTTTTAGTTGGTTTTGTCGGAGTTTCCTTATTAATTAGTGGACGCGGATTAGCAGTTGGAGATGGAAACGGACAAATTTTTGGTGTGGGTTTGATTATCTTTTCAACTATTGCGTGGGCTTCGGGTTCGCTTTACGGATTGCGTGCACCTTCTCCAAAATCTTCGCTGTTAGCTGCCGGAATGCAGATGGTGTCAGGTGGAATTTTATTGATTTTGCTTGGAATAATTACGGGCGAATGGCAAAGTTTTAAGTTTGCTAATGTTTCAGCAAATTCATGGATTGCCTTTGGTTATCTGGCTATTTTCGGTTCGCTGATCGGTTTTACGGCATATAGCTGGTTACTCAAAAATGTTGAGCCGTCATTGGCTTCAACCTACGCCTACGTTAATCCGGTTATCGCAGTAATTTTAGGTTGGGCAATTGCAGGAGAATCTTTAAGCGGACAAATGCTTGTCGGTGCAGGGGTTATTATCGGTTCGGTGGTTTTGATAACTTCGCATCATAAAGAAAAAGATTTGCCCGAAGAAGAGAAAATTCACGAATCACAAATTCCGCCGGGTAGTTGTAAACCTGTCTCGGCTTCTGCATAAGAAAATAAGGATAGATGATCCAATAAATCGTTTATCATTCTCTATTATTGCGTCCAACCCAAACTGAATAGATCAATAATCCGAGACCCCCCGCCCAAATAATATTGAGGACAAATCGAACTGCGGTGCTGACATTAGAAATGGTTGCGTATGATTGCATTCCATACCAACCCGGAAGATTAATTTGAACTGCAGTTACAACTAAACCCAGAATTCCAATAATCAGCATTATTCCAAGTCCCGCTAACGCCAATTTACTTGCCTGTTGAGTTTTTGAAAAATTCGTAACGGCGAAAATAATTCCGATAATAATGACAATTAATTGAGGCAGCATCAAGCCAAGACTGGTGAGAATAAAATAAATTGTTTGACTTGTATCCATAATATTTTCTTTTAACTCAGCACAAAATCTGTTTGTTTTTGTAAACGAAGAATCTCTTTGGCAAGATTATAAACAGAAAGTGCAAAGATTGAGATTGCAATTACAGCTTGGATTTCCCAAATTTGTAAAGGATGCCCAAAATATTGACTTGTGATGATTTCTATCTTTTTTGTATTGGAATAATCTGTTGTCCAAAACCAACTAACTATCATCAACGTCCAAGAAATCGCAAAATATCCGCTAGTTAAAACTGAAATCGAATAGCTCCAAATTCGTGGAATAAACAATAACAAAACAGCTATAAAGAGAAATAATTGAGCAGTTGGAAAGTCCTTTGTTGAATACCACTGAGGACCTATTCCTCGACCAGCCATTGAATCCAAAGTTTGCCAAAAAACCCAAGCGAAATTAAACAAAGCAATTCCAAAAATTATCGCCCTTAATTGAAGCAGACGAAATATGTAATTGCTTTGGAAAGATTTCATAAAATCATCTTACAACTATTGCAACATATTTTCTATAACTTTATAACTAGCTTCAATAGCCTCACTTAGCTTGCCCGCGTCAGTTCCGCCGCCTTCTGCCATATCGGGTTTGCCGCCGCCGCGTCCGCCAACTATTGGGGCAATTTCACGGACGATATTACCTGCCGAAACTTTTTTGGTTAAATCATCGGAAACGCGAACAATGAACGAAACTTTTTCATCTTCAGTTCGTGCCAAAATGACAACACCCGATTTCATTTTCGCCATCAGAGTATCGGACAAATGACGCATTCCGCCTTTATCTAATCCGTCAACCGTTTTAGCAACAACATTTACGCCATTGATAACTTTTGCTTCATCGCCGTTTGAAGATGCTCCGCCAATGGCTCCGGTCGCAATTTTCATTTTCAAGTCGTCAATTTCTTTGCGTGTTTTCTTTAATTCCTCTTGCAACTTTTCAATCGCATTCGGCAAATTATCGCGCTGAGTTTTGAGAACATTGAGCGAATCTGAAATTAATTTTTCGTCTTCGCGGAAACGTGCAAATGAATCAAATCCAGTAATCGCCCGAATCCGTCGCACGCCGGAAGCAATCGCTTCATCAGCCGTGATTTTGAACGAACCTATGTCGCCTGTCGCGCGAACGTGGGTTCCGCCGCAAAGCTCACGCGAAAATTCACCGTTGCCAACCGACAAAACACGAACTTTTTCGCCGTATTTTTCGCCGAAAAGAGCCATCGCACCTGTCCGCATTGCATCTTCGATTGACATTAAATCAGTGTTGACTGTGTGATTCAGCAAAATTTCACGATTGACTAAATCTTCTACTTCCTTAATTTCAGATTCCGAAAGCGGTTGATAATGAGTAAAATCAAACCGCAAATAATTCGGTGCCACGACCGAACCGCCTTGTTTAACGTGCGTTCCTAAAACTTCACGCAAAGCCGCGTGAACTAAGTGCGTCGCAGTATGATTTCGGCGTGTCGCATCACGTTTTTCGACATCAATTGTTGCCGTAACTGAATCGCCAATTTTGATTGAACCTTTTTCGATTTTGGATTTATGCAAAACAATTCCTGTGATAGGCGCAAATGTATCAAAAACTTTGACATTTGAATTTGCGTTGAAAACCGTTCCTGAGTCGCCGACCTGTCCACCGGATTCAGCATAAAAAGGCGTTTCATCCAAAATAATCAAACCTTCATCGCCTTCATTTAGTTCATTAACTTGAACATCATTTTTGACTAAACCAACTACTTTTGCCTCTTCAATTGAATTCAATTCATATCCTTGAAAATTCGATTTTATTGAATTATTTTGCAGTTCGGCATAAATCGGATTAATTTTCTCAGCTTGTTTGGTTTTGCCGATTTCAGAATTTGCCTGTAATTCGGCAATAGATCCATCAAACTTTTCACTAAATTCTTCTTCAGTGAATTCAATCCCGTGACTTTCCAGAAACACTCTGATCAAATCTTTCGGAGTTCCGAATGTGTCATACAGTTTTGCAAGTTCGCTAAAATCAGGCTCTTTGGGCTCAGCAAACATTTCATTGAGTTTTTTCAAACCAACCGTCATTGTGTTGCCAAACCGTTCTTCCTCAAGCCGAACCATTTTGTCAATAAAGTCTTTCTGCACTGTGAGTTCGGGATAAGCCTCCTGCATCAATTCCACGACAAAACCGCAGACTTTGTGGAAAAAAGGACCGTTAAAGCCGAGATGTTCGCGTCCATGATAAATCGCCCGACGCATAATTTTGCGCAAAACGTAGTTTCTGCCTTCGTTACCCGGCAAAATTCCGTCGGCAATCGCAAAGGTGGTCGAGCGGGCATGGTCAGCCACCACACGCATCGCAAAACCTTCCTGCGTATCATATTCGTAAAATCTATCGGTTAAACCTGCCGTAAAATCAATAATTGGTCTGAGCAAATCGGTATCGTAATTGGTCGAAACGCCTTGCAAAACAGCCGCCATTCGTTCCAATCCTGCACCTGTATCTACCGACGGAGCAGGCAACGGAGTCAGTTTAAAACCACCGTTTCCATCCTCTGAACGCTCAAACTGCATAAAGACGAGATTCCAGATCTCCATCGTCGTATCGCCTTCGCCGTTGACCCATTTCGGATGATTTTTTTCAGGATTATCAGGCTGATCGCCCATATAATAATGGATTTCCGAGCAAGGTCCGCATGGTCCGGTGTCGCCCATCTGCCAAAAATTATCCTTACGTCCGAATCCTAAAATTCTCTCGGGTTTTGCTCCGGCTTTTTCCCAAAGCGCCCGAGCTTCATCATCAGCCGGAACTTCTGCGTCGCCTTCAAATACCGAAAACCACAAACGATTTTCTTCAAGTTTGAGCTCATTGACCAAAAAATCCCATGCAAAACGAATCGCATCTTCTTTGAAATAATCGCCAAATGAGAAATTGCCAAGCATTTCAAAAAAAGTGTGATGGCGTGCGGTTTTGCCGACTTCATCCAAATCGTTGTGTTTTCCCCCGGCGCGAATACACTTTTGTGAAGATGTCGCACGAGTATAATCGCGTTTATCTTGTCCGGTAAAAACGTCCTTGAATTGGTTCATTCCCGCGTTGGTAAAAAGCAAGGTCGGATCATTTGCGGGAAGCAATGGTGATGAATGGACAATTTTATGCCCATTGCGTTCAAAATATTCTAAAAATCTGCGTCTAATTTCGTTTCCGTTCATAAATAAAATTATGCCACAGAGAACACAGAGGTCACAGAGAAAAGTAAAGTAAAAAGAAAAAAAATATGCAACCATCTGATGAGTCGCCAATTTCAATTAGTGAATTGTTTTAATTTTTTACTTGTTTTCTCAGTGTTCTCTGTGAACTCTGTGGCAAAATAAAATTTTACCACGCAAAACCTTTTACGAGGAAACGTCTATAAATTATGAAAACTAAACTTCTAATTTTGATAATCGCTACTTTTATCGCTGCCCAAACGATTTTTGCCCAAAGTGTAGAAAAACAAGTTTCTGCCATTCGCGCAGAAGTTGCAGCTATTAACAAAAATGCCAAAAGCTACACGAAAAAAACCAAGGATGTTGAAGGCGTTTCGCTCGAAGGCACTGAGGCAACTTATTTTACTTCGGGCAGAGGTTTGCACAAAATTACTGCCAAAATGTATGGTGAAACTTTTCAAGCTACGGGTGAATATTATTTTCAAGGTGAAGAATTAATTTTTGCCTACGAAAAAATGAGTCGCTACAACGGACAGATTGGGATGTCAAAGCCTGTGAAAGTTGTGAAAATCGAAGAGAAACGACTTTATTTTTCAAATGGAAAACTTATAAAACTCTTAGTTGGAAAGATTAGCGTTAAAAGCGGAAGTCAGCAGTGGGAAGAATCCGAAAAAGATTCTTTGGATTTGGTTAAAACCTTTAAGGACGCTCTTTAATAGTTACCTGCGAAAGATGCTAAATACACGAAAAAGATAAGTAATTTTCCGGCTTTGTTTCGTGTTTTTAACATCTTTTGCAGGAAATTTCTTATTTAATCGGGAACTTTCCAGTCTATTTCGCCTTGATTTGTCTCACGAAGAATCTGATTAATCTGTGAAAAAGGTCGGCTTCCCAAAAAACCTGTTGCCAACGGCGAAGGATGTGCACCTTGCACGATTTTGTGTTTTTCCTGATCGATGAGAGGTATTTTCTTTTGGGCATGAGCTCCCCATAAAACAAAAACTACAGGCTCACTTTTCTCACTAACAAGGCTGATAATTTTGTCGGTAAAAGTTTCCCATCCTTTATTTTTATGCGAATTCGAGAGCCCTTCGCGCACCGTCAAAACAACATTGAGCATTAAAATCCCCTGCTTTGCCCAAGCCGTTAAATTTGCGTGTTTGGGCGGCTCAACACCTAAATCATCTTTTAATTCTTTATAAATATTGCGAAGCGACGGCGGAATGCGTTCCGCTTTATTTTCTACCGAAAAACACAAACCATGCGCCTGACCTGCTTTGATATATGGGTCTTGTCCGAGTAATAAAACTTTGGTGTCTTCGTAAGAAGTTAAATTTAAAGCAGTAAAAATTTTGTCTGCCGGTGGATAAATCGTATAATTTGCTTGCTCATCAGCAACAAAATTTTCCAATTTCTCAAAATATGGTTTTTCTCTTTCACCATTAAGATGTTTTTGCCACGAGGCGGGAATTTCTGGAATCATATTAGTTTTTATCAAGAGTTAAAGTTTTTTATGATAATACTGAAAACTTAATTTTACATAAAAATAGTGGCGTTTAAAACGTAAAAACACCACTATTCTTTAAATCGGACAAATCAAAAAGCTACTTTGTTTCGCCTTTGTTTACTTCCTTCTCGCCATTTTTCGACATTTGGTCACGGAAAAGATTGAGTAACAGCAGAGTTCCGATTCCGCCTCCGCCATCACCGTTTTCATTGCCGCCCGTTGCCATAATATCAGGCGTAATCCGAACGCCGTGTTCACCGATAACCTTTAATGTCTCGACTAAAGCCACGCCGTTTGCGCCAAGCGCGTTGACCTGTTCTTTATAAGCCACACCTTGCGCTTCACCCATCAGACGAACTTTTTCAGCTTCGGCTTTACCTGTTTCGCTGATGTAATAGGCTTCGCCTTCGGCTTCTTTTTTGCGTTGTTCAGAGCGTTTT
>DAORIL010000391.1:0-6441 GCA_035438525.1 Pyrinomonadaceae bacterium | reverse complement strand
GCGCGTAATTCCAAAACCTGTCCGAGTAAAACTAAAGTTGTAATAACCGCCGCTGATTCAAAATAAACTGCAATCAAATGAGTGTGCGGATTATGTAAAGAAGCCGGGAAAATATTTGGAAAGAATAATGCCACTAGGCTAAATAAATACGCTGCTCCCGTTCCGATTCCAATCAGAGTGAACATATTTGGACTAGAATTTTTGATTGATTGAACCGCACGTTGAAAAAAAGGAAATCCGCCCCATAAAACGACGGGGGTCGCCAGTAAAAACTGAATCCAAAGTGAAATCTTAGGTGAAATCAATTCGTGAAAATTTGGTAACATTTCAGCCATTGCCAAGGCAAAAACGGGCAGCGTCAAAACGGCTGAAATGGTAAAACGGCGTTTCATATCCAAAAATTCAGGATCGGGTTTTTCTTCAAGGGAAACAGTTTTCGGTTCCAAAGCCATTCCGCATTTTGGACAAATTCCGGGACCGATTTGTTCAACCTCGGGATCCATCGGACATGTATAAATATCCTTCGATTCTTCCGCCATTACCACGGGTTTAGTTTTGGGATTAAGAAAAAAATCGGGATTTTGGCGAAATTTAGTTTGGCATCCAATCGCGCAAAAATAATAGGTTTTGGCTTGAAAATCAAATTTTGCAGCGGCAGATTGGGGTTGAACCAGCATTTTACAAACGGGGTCAAGGTGAGTTTCAAAATCTGTATCCGATACCTTTTTTCGACTAAGCTGAGTTAAAACAGATTTAGTTTTCGGCGGTTCCAATTGCTTTTTAAAAGTTTCAAAACAACTTTTTGAACAAAAATAAGTTGTTTTACCTCCAAATTCAAAACTTGCGGCAGCATTTTCAGGCGTTACGGTCATTCCGCAAATAGGATCAATAAAAGTATTTGTTTTTGTTGTATTAATAGTCATAATTACCTCCGCTTAAATTAAGCTAAGAGCATTCTACAACCTGTGAGTAAGTGTCAGGTCAAGAGGTAAATTAGAATTTTTTTATAAAATTTATTTATCCTCTGTGACGGATTCGATCAAATGGCAAACCGAATCCCCATTTGGCATTGAATCCTGCAAACTATTCCAGTCCTTGAGCGCCTTTTCCATCTTTTTTTGTAATCGTTGTAACTCATTGATTTTACGTTTATTTTCCTCTATGTGATGGACAATAATTTTGCGCACTGAGGGACAAGGCGAACTGCCATGTTCTGCCTGATCAAGAATGTGATTAATTTCAGTTAAAGTAAAACCCAATTCTTTGGCTGCCACAATAAATTTCAGTCGAACAGCATCCGAAGGTTGATAAAACTTATAACCGTTTTGCGAATTTTTGGATGGACTAAGTAATCCAATCCGTGTGTAATGTCGAACCGTATAAATCGGAAGATTTGTTTTTTTTGCTAAAACACTGGCTGTTAACATAGTTAAATTTTGCCACTTCTTGTCAAAAATAAACAGAAAAAACGAGGTTAGAACTAATATTTTGAAAATTCCAACCTCGTTTTTGCCTTAAACACATAATTTGGGAGAAAATTGTTTTTTAATCAGGCTTTAACTCGTATGCGCCAATTTCCATAATTTATCGTGAATCCGTTTTGCCCAGCTCCAAATCCGACCTTTTTTTAAGCGATAAAGACAGTCATCCCAGACACCATAATGCAGATAAATTGAATCTGCTCCGCCTTGGTCAATAATGGTGGCAATTTCATGATAATAATATTCACCTGATTCTTCGCCTTTAATTTCGGCGATAATGGAAGCGGCTGCAACCTCTGCCTGACGGACTGCCATTTGTGCCAATTTTGGTCCGGAAAAATCTACAATGTCACCAATTGCATAAACTTTGGCAAAATTGGGAACACGCATAAATTCATCCGTTAAAATAAATTCTAAATCGTCCAATACTCCCAAATTGCCTAAAAATGATTGCCCGCGAAAAGGGGGCAAAAGCATTAACAAATCGTATGGAATTGTCTGTCCATTGCTGGAGATTATTTCGTTTTCAGAAATTTCCATAACAGGATAATTTGTGGTCACAAAAATACTATGTTTTTCCAATGCTTCGGTTAATTCACGATGCAAATCTGCTCCCCCAAAAGCCTGTTCTATTGACTCAGGAAAAATCACCATGATGGAAATTTTTTCTGCTTCAATTTCTTTTTTAAATTTCTTTGCCAAGGCAAAAGCTGTTTCACAAACAGGAACTGGTAAAAAAGATTCGGGTGACATTCCGACCAAAATTTTTCCTTTTTTAAAGTTTCTGACTTCTTCGCCAAAATCCAGGGCTGCTTTGGGTTCCAGAATGTGGTGACCATATTCATAAAATCCGCGAACTTTTTCTGTGGCTAAACGGCGACCAAGCGCAATAATTAAATAATCGTAGGAAATTTCGCCGTTTAAATCTTTTCCGGCAATTTGCACCCGTTTCAAGTTAGCACTGATTTTTATAATCTCACCCTGAATAAAACGAACATTTAGTTCATTTAGCTTTTCGACTAGATCAAAAGTGATATCCGAAGGTTCAACCTCACCGAAAGCAAGATGAACAAGTGCCGGATAAAATGTAAAATGCGGGTTAATTGAAACAAGTGTAATTCGATGTTCTTTGCCGAGGGATTTAGAAAGCTGTTCAGCAGCTACAAGTCCTCCGAAACCACCACCGAGTATAAGAATATTAGCCATTTTTATTACCTCCTTTTACAACTTTCGGCTTTCAAGAAAACAAAAATAAATGTCTATTTTGATGAAGCCATCACAATTTGGTAATCTTCGTAACCCAGAAAAATCGGCATCGGGTTAATTAATTTGATGAGTGTTTTAGTCATTTTTTCGTCCTCGATTTCCACGACTCCGCCTAAAAACTCTCCTTCATCCAAATAACCGACTTTGACCGGATTTAGCAAGCTATGTGTTTGATGTTGGTCAGTATTTTCTCCAACCGAGATTTCGATTTTGCCGGATTTTTCCTCAAAAATAATTCCGTTGAGCGGTAAACCTTTGCTTAAAATCTGGTCACCAACGGATTCATTCAAAACTTCGATTTTTGTTTCCCAACCAAATCGCCTTTTGCTTAAATCGTTAAAAAATTCTATCCATTTTGCTTTTGGTATATTATTTGTCATAAGTCCTCCTTTATAACTCAAAAAATAACTTCAACAATTTATTTAATGGCAATTTTTGTTCCGCACGGAAAACCCAAAAAAACCGCCTAAACTTCACCCACTTAAAGTAAATTGCGCGGGAATTTCAGCAATAATTGTGTGAATTTACTCAGTTTTGAAAGTTTAGATTTCAATTTTTTTTAGAAACATATATGATGTAATTCATCTAAAGTTAAGCGGTTTTCCAATTCAAAATTTACAATTTTCAAATACAGTTTGGAATTTGAACCTATGAAACAATTTTCGAGATTGATTATTGCCTTGTTATTTTTGTGGCTTTCCGGTTTTGCTCAAAATCCGACACCAACCCCAAGTCCTACCCTAGGGCTTGAAAATGGTTTAATTGAATTTGAAACCCCGCAATTTACTTTGAAATTAGTAAAATCTTCGCAAACAATCGCGGCACTTTTGCCGAATGGCGGAAACGGCTTTGACTTTACACCTGCAGATTGGTTGAAAAAACGTGCTTCAAATGGTTTTTATCATTTGGGCGATATTCGTTTTAGTGTCAGAGTAAAGGGTTCAGGGGATTGGAAAAATTATTCGACTGCTACTCAGAGAAAACCAGTCATAAATTTATCGGTAACTAAACCTGATTTAGCAAATTCCGATTTAACCCCGAGTTTACCCGAAGATTGTCCAATTCAGGTTTTTAGAAAATGGTCGATTTCAAATGGCAAGCTTGTCCTAAATTTTGAATTGAAAAATAAAACAAATCAACTTTTAGAAATCGGTTCCCTTGGAATTCCACTCATTTTCAACAATATAATGAACGACCGTAATCTCAAGCAATCAAATGAGATATGTTCATTTTCTGATCCATATATAGGTAAAGATGGTGGCTATGCTCAAGTTACCAGATTAAAGGGAAACGGTGCGGCAATGGTAGTAGTGCCGGAAGGGAATACCCCGCTTGAAGCCTATCAGCTTTTGCAAGAGCCAATGCGTCCGCAACAAACCGCAGAAGGAATGTTTGAATGGCTGGTTCATTCCAAAGCCGATGCCGAAACAAAATGGAAAAATGCACAGCCTTGGAATATTCCGACTAGCGAAATACTTGAACCGAATGCAACACGAAAAATTGGGTTGCATTTCTTAGTTTCTAACGAAATTCGCAATATCGAAAAGACTTTAGCAGAAAATAATCGACCTGTGGCAGTTGGAATTCCGGGATATATTTTGCCAAATGAAACGGAAGGAAAACTTTTTCTAAAATATCAGTCGAAAATAAAAGAGATTGAAATCGAACCGAAAAATGCCTTAACTATTTCTCAGGGGAAATCAACTAAAAACGGTTGGCAAACACTTTCAATTCGCGGAAATGATTGGGGCAGAGTGCGTTTGAGTGTCAAATATGAGGACGGAACTCTGCAAACCGTTCATTATTATTTAACCAAATCAACCACTAAAACCGTGGCGGATTTAGGAAATTTCCTGTTTACCAAACAATGGCTTGAAAATCCATCTGATCCATTCAAACGCAGTCCATCTGTTATTAGTTACGACCGCGAAACCAACAAAATTGTGGATCAGGACAATCGGGCTTGGATTGCCGGACTTGGTGATGAAGGCGGTTCGGGTTCGTGGCTTGCTGCCGGAATGAAGCAATTTGTGGAGCCGAAAACGGACGAAATTGCTAAGTATGAACGATTTATTGATGGAGTTTTGTGGGGCGGATTGCAATACAAAGACGGCGAAAATAAATACGGGGTGCGGAAAAGTCTTTTTTATTACGCCCCAGATCTCCTCCCAAATTACGAATACCGCAAAGATTTTAATTGGACGACCTGGGCGAGCTGGAAAAAAGACCAAACCGAAAGCATTAGCCGCGGATACAACTATCCACACGTTGTCGCAGCTTATTGGGCAATGTATCGTCTGGCGCGAAACAACGAAAATCTGGTCAAAAATCATCCATGGCAATGGTATTTAGAGCAAGCATTTCAAACCACAAAATTTGCTTTTAGCCGAAAAGCAGATGGTAAATATCGGGTTGGATATGTTGAGCTCGGTTTGATGGAAGGCACGATTTTTCTTGAACTCTTGCGCGATTTACAACGCGAAGGATTAAAGGATAAAGCAACCGAAATTGAAAGTTTGATGAAGGAACGCACCGATGTCTGGACAAAAGAAGAATATCCTTTTGGCAGCGAAATGGCATGGGATTCGACAGGGCAAGAAGAGGTTTACGCCTGGTGCAAATATTTTGGTAAAGACGACAAAGCCTTAGTTTCGCTAAATTCAATTATCGGTTATATGCCGACGATTCCTCATTGGGGCTATAACGGAAATGCCCGCCGTTATTGGGATTTTCTCTATGGCGGAAAGCTCCGGCGGATTGAAAGGCAACTTCATCATTACGGTTCGGGATTGAATGCAATCCCTGTTTTGGATTATTACCGCGAACATCCCGACGATTTTTATTTGCTTCGGGTTGGCTATGGCGGGATGATGGGTGCATTGTCGAATATTGATCAAGAAGGGTTTGCCTCAGTCGCTTTTCATTCGTTCGCTGACACCTTGAAATGGGATGGATACAGTGGGGATTACGGACCAAACTTTTTTGGTCACGCAATGAACAGCGCGACTTATATTATCAATCATCCTGAATTTGGTTGGCAATCTTTTGGCGGAAATGTTCAAGTAAAAGGTGATTTGGTCAAAGTAATTCCGCTTGATTCATTGCGACAACGGATTTATATTGCTCCATTCGGTTTGTGGCTGACGCTTGATGCCGGTAGATTTGCGGAAATTGAAATTAATCAAAAAACTAAAGCTGTTCGCATTGGGTTATTGTCAAAAACATTAAATAACAATGAGGCTCGATTACGAATTGAACAACCTGCAAAGATTAACGGAATTGGAAAATTTCAACCGACTAAAACTTTCAAATTTGAACGTGATGCGTTTAATATTCCGCTTGATACAAAGGTGAAATGGATTGAAATTAAAGCAAAAATTTAGGAGTGGAGAAATGAAAGAGACAAACTTAGACCGACGAACTTTTTTACAAATTGCATCCGTAGGAACTTTAGGGTTAGCATTTTCGCCAACAATTTTCAGCCAAACGAAAAACTCCTCGTTTCCAAAATCAGTTTCATCTTTTCCATTGACTGCTGTTCGGCTTAAACCTTCCCCTTTTTTTGATGCAATTAATGCCAATCTTAAGTATTTGCACAAACTTGAGCCAGACAGATTACTCCATAATTTTCGCGTTCACGCTAAACTAAAACCGAAAGGTGAAGCCTACGGCGGGTGGAAAGCTGATACAATTG
>DAORIL010000390.1:0-6460 GCA_035438525.1 Pyrinomonadaceae bacterium | reverse complement strand
ATACTAAATATACTCTCCCTTTTTTATATTGTTTTTGTTACTTTTATAATCATTTTTTTTGAAAAAAGTAAGCAATTCGCTATTTTTTAATTTTACCGCAATATGAAAAAAGGAGTTTCTCCAAATAATGATAGTTTCATCTCAAAAAATGCCCATTTGCTCGGGGCATCGCCCTTTGACCGTCTTGAGCATGGTCAGGTCATGGACGAAGGAAAACTCTCGAAATTCTTAACCGATATTCAAAATAAAATCAATGAAGGATTTGCCAGCGATGCCGAAGAACGTTGTTTTGAAATTCTCGAAAATTATGCAAATTCGCTTGATGCTCAAGCTCAAATCAATCAGCTACTTTCGAGTGCACTCGAAAAACAAGGTCATTTTGCAGAGGCATTGAAAGCCTTGCAACCTTTTGAAAGCGAAGATATTATCGTCAGGCTATCTGATGAAACCCGTGCTTCATTTTTAGCTCAGCTCGGACTTAGCTACGCAATTTCTGATGATTCCCCTAAAGCAATTTCCCTGCTTAACACAGCTTTAAAGATTGCTGAAGACCGTGATCTTACTTACCTTCTCAGTAATATTTATCTGGCTTTTGCCCGTGTTTATAAAGAGTTCAATGAATTTCCAATTTCGCGTAACTATGCTGAAAAAGCTTTAAACTCTGCGCGTGAATTAGGAGATTGGCGCGGACTTGCCGAAGCCTATCGCATCAACGCCCGCAGCTATTATCGTGACGGAAACAATCAAAAAGCCATCGAACTTTTTCAACAAGCCGTCAAAATCATCGGCGATCGTTCTGCAACATATCTGCTTGGTAAAATTTTATCCGATTTGTCCATCGCACATTCCGCTTCTTTCCGTCCGCAAGACGGATTGGAAGGTCTCAAAAAAGCTATCGGAATTTTTGAAAAAATCGGGCAAAAATTTGAATTGGTTATTGCCAATTATAATTTAGGAATCAGTTTTTTATTGAGCGGAGATTGGATAAAAGCCGAAGAAACTTTTAACCGCACGCTTGATTTGGCTTTTGAAATACATCATCCACACTTGGCATTGATTTTGGCATCGCTCGGCGAAATTGAGTTTTTGCGCGGTGATTTTGAAGAAACTGAAAAGATTTTAACTAAGGCACTCGATTTTGCTGCCGGGACTAAAAAAGACCGCTACCGAATTCCGGTTTTATATAATTTAGCTCGATGTTTATTGGCTCAAGGCGAAATCGATGCAGCCATCTTACAAGCCAAAGATGCAATTGATCATTGCAAAAAAAGCAAAGAAAAGCATATTTTAAACCTCTCAAATTTAGTTTTGGCAGAAGCATATCTAAAAAAACGCAAAAGTTCGCGGGCTGAAGGTATTTTGCAAAATATCGAAGCAGATGAAGTTTCGACAGATTATCTGGTGTTGGGCAATACGGTGCGAATTCGCGCTTTGATGGCGCTTTCTGCACATGATGAAGATTTAACGCTACATTATTTTAACCGCAGCCTCTCCATTTTTGAATTGGCTAATGACCGTTATAATTCTGCAATCATTAATTTCGAAATCGGTAAAGTTTTGCTCGAAAAACAAACTGATAAAGCAATTAAACATTTAGAAACTGCTGCCCAGATCTTTCAAAAATTAGGTGCTTCAAATAATTTTAAACTGACAAATGAAGTTCTTGATAAATTAAATAAAAAAGAAGTTTCGCAAAAACGGGAGCAAGCCATCAGCTCACAACTTTTGATGTTGCGCCTGGTCGAAGCAGTTTCCTCCCGCGAGCTTTTGATCCGCGAACTTGTCACAATTTTGCGCCAAAACGGTAAAACCAAAAAGACGATGATCGCCGAATTACAAGATGGTAAAAAATTCCAGCCTTCGATCATTGACGGTTTTACTCCGCAAGAGAGCATGGATTTGATGACCAAATTGCACGAGGCGCAAAACCAAAACGATTTAGAAAATTTTGCCAAAGCAAAGAATTTGAGCATTTTTCAGCTTCGCTCGTCTAATTCTCTGCCCGCACTTTTGATAATTTCTCCTGCTTCCGGCAAACATCTTTCAGACGGGTCTTCTATCCAACCGCTTTTGCAAGTCGTCGAACTTGGAATGGAAGTTTGCGCTCTGCGTGAAATCAGCAAAGACAAACCCGCCGTTAATCCTTTTAACCCATTTTCTACCAATAGTTTAATGCCCGGGTTCATTCACTCAAGTCCATCAATGATGAGTTTGGTTGAGGAAATTCAAAAGATTCGAACCTCGGATGTAACGGTTTTGATCACAGGCGAATCAGGAACCGGTAAAGAACTGATCGCGCGGGCAGTGCATCACGTTTCACTTCGCAAAGATAAAGTTTTTGTTCCGTTTAACTGCACTGCTGTTCCCAAAGAATTAACCGAAGGTCATCTTTTCGGTTATAAAAAAGGAGCATTTACGGGTGCAGTTGCCGATTCCGAAGGGATGATTCGTTCGGCTGACGGCGGCACACTTTTCCTTGACGAAATTGGTGATTTAGGTCTGGATGTGCAGCCGAAAATCCTGCGCTTTTTACAAGAAGGCGAGGTTCAACCGTTAGGCGAAAAAGCCCCGAAAAATGTTGATGTCCGAATTATTGCGGCAACCAATATGCATGTCGAAGATATGGTCAGAAAAGGACTTTTCCGCGAAGATCTTTATTACCGTTTAAATGTTATTCGACTGCAAATTCCGCCGCTTCGTGAGCGTCGTTCAGAAATTCCGCAACTGGTCGATTACTATCTGAAACATTATTCGGCCAAATTCGGGCGTAAAGATTTAACCATGTCATCGGAAGCGTTGGATCTGTTGATTGCTTATCATTGGCAAGGAAATGTGCGCCAGCTTTGCAACGAAGTTCAACGAATGGTCGCCCGTTCCGATAGCGGCGATAAAATTACTCCGCAACATCTTTCGGCTGAAATTAAGCCAAATGAAGCCACATCCTCTAACAGTGTGGGTAATGTCAAGGCAATCGGTTTGACAAGTGGTGCTATCAATATTCAAACCGAAGGAGCGACGCTTGATGAAGCCGTCACCGCACTCGAAACACAAATGATCTCCGAATCCCTCAAACGCCATAATCACAATATTTCCAGAGTTGCTAAAGAACTCAACCTAACCCGTCGCGGATTATACCTGAAATTAGAACGCTATAATTTGAAGTAAGTAGCTAATTGTTAATGGTTAATGGTTAACTACTAGCTCTATTTTCAAGTTTCTGCTTACCAAAAAAGGCAGAAACACGCGTGTCAGCAAGTGTGTCAACCCTGAGAGTAATTCAACTTGAACACACTTCTTGAAAGACACGTTTCTGCCTTTTGACAAAAAAAATAAGGCTGGCAACTTATCCCAAATCGCCAACCTTGTAAAATTTTCGCTGTGAAAGAATTTTTTAATACATCGTAAAAGTGAACTGCAAAGTCTTAGTGACTGTTTGCGCAACACCGTTTTTCTTCATCGGTTCAAATCTGATATTTCTGGCTGCCGCAATCGCGCTTTCGGTTAAGCCGTAAGGCAATCCGCTGACCGGAGAAATACCGCCGATAGTTCCGTTAGCATTAAATGTAACACGCAAAGTCACGGTTCCCTGAACTTGGTTCTGACGAGCCGCATCCGTATAAGGCGGTTTTGGTTTAGAAAGAATGTTCAGCGGAGTTGATGGACCAACTTTAATTTGTGGTGGTTCATCTTTATCATCTCCAATTCCATTTCCGCGTCCGTTTCCGTTTCCGTTTCCGACACCGCTTCCGTTACCTGAACCATCTCCGCTTCCCGCACCGGTTCCGCGTCCGCTACCTTGTCCGCGACCATTGCCCGAACCTTGTCCGCCACCGCTTCCGGTTCCGTCCGAATCAACATCATATTTAGAATTCGGGTCGCCGTATTTTTCATTGGTTGGCTGTTCTTTACGATTGCCTTGGGTTTCTGGTTTCAAAACCAATTCAGGATTGGTTACCTTATCCATATGAGCAGATGGCGGAATTTGAGGTTTTTCACTTTGTGATGCCAAAACCCCTTTTGAAGTCGGCGTTTCTTCTTCATTACCGCCGCCGCCGCCGCCGCCGCCTTTATCTTTATCTTTTGGCTTCGGCACTTCAGGGTCTTCGGCAGGAACATCATCGCCCACAAAAACAATGCTATTCAAATTGTCATCTAACGCACCAATATAAGCATCAGAATTGAAAAGTGAAAAGATGAGTGCACCAAAACTAATTGATAAAACTAAAACTGCCGCGCCTAAAAGCAACATATTGCGCGTTCCGTCATTTTGCGATTGAACTAATGTAACACTGTAAAAACCATCGTCACCCAGTTTTTTGTTGGATGCTTTTGATTCATAGCCGTTTCCGCCAGTCGCCTGTGACGCAAAATTTGAACTTTCTGTTTTCTTCGATTGATAGGTCCGTTGGTAATCTTCGACATTGGACGGAGCAACTGACTGAACAGTTGGTGCCGAAACAACAGGTGCCGGAACAACCGGAACAGGTGCAACCGGGGTTGAGAAACTAGCCGGACGCGTTTCTTGTTCTTCTTCAACCGGAGCCGAAATAATCGATGGAGCAGTCATTTGTGCATCTTCAACAGGTGTCGCAGCAACAACGGGAACGGTTATTTCTTCATCTTCGGCTTCGTCGGCAAATTCTAAAATATCTTCATCAGCATTTTGGCTTAAAAAAGCGGGCGGCTCAGGCTCAACTTTGTTTTCCATAACTGCCGATTCAAACGGTTTTGATTCGATTGTTTCAACCGGAACTTCTTCGGCAGGTTCAAAAACTTTGACTGGTTCAGGAGCTTTCGTTTCCGCCATTACCGGATTCATTTCGTATGCCGTCATTGTCGAAGCACAATTTGGGCAAAACGAAAATTTTTCAGAAAAGCTTTCCTCACACTTAGCACAATACTTAACTATTTTTCCCATCTTTTTTTTTACAGCCTCTCAAACTTTTGTTTTTCTAAAACCGCAATAACATTACATTATAATACGATTTTCCCTAATGTTAAGTTTGCTGAGTCATTTTTTTTGAATACTTTCACGGCTCAACAAAAATATAGATGCGATAAAGATTGGATGCGATGCCTATCAGACATCAAATTTCTAACTTTTATCATCTATCAGTTACCAAGACTTTTAAGTTTGGACTTTTAACTCTAAAATCAATTTAAGCGAAAAAGGTGAAAAGTGAAAAGGTAAAAAGGTTTGGCGAATTTTAATAATCGCTTTGACTGCAAATAAATTGGCATCCTGGCTGAAAGATTTTAACTTTTTCACTTTTTCACACTTTCACTTTTTTACTAAAATATAAACAATGAATTACCCGATTTATTTCAAAAGAATTGCTTTTTTCTGTATTTTGACGATTTTTTCAGTTACTTTTGCTTTTGCACAAACCACAAAATCGACTGAACCACGTCAAGAAAAGTTGTTGAACGGCTTAAAATTGTTGGTCTGGAATGAGCCTTCAGCAGAAAAACTGACTCTTAAACTTCGTATCCACAGTGGTTCAGCATTTGATCCAAAAGATAAAATGGGTGCAATGGCATTACTTGCCGAAATCCTGTTTCCTAATGAGCAATCAAAAGCCCTCTTTATCGAAGATTTGAATGGAAGCTTAGATATTACAACAACTTACGACTATATTCAGATCACGGCAACCGGAAAACCGGACGAAGCTCTGACAATGATTCAGACTATCGCCAATGCCGTAACACGTCCGCAAATTACGCCCGATAATTTCAAAATCGTTCGCGATGCCCGTTTGAAAAGGGTTCAGGAACTGGAAAAAAATCCGGCTTATGTCGCTGACCGAGCCGCCGCTAAACAATTTTATGGCGAATTTCCATACGGCAGAAATGCTGAAGGAACTCCCGAAAGCCTAGCCAAACTTGACTACGCCGACCTCCTTTTTGCCAAAGAAAGATTTTTAACCTCAGATAATGCAACGCTGGCTATTAGTGGAAATATCAAATTTGACTACGCATATCGCGTTTGCCGTCAGCTTTTCGGCACTTGGGTCAAATCGGATAAAAAAGTTCCGGCTACCTTTACAATGCCAAATGAACCGGATTTAACTCCGCAAATGATAAATTTCAGCAAAACTGAGCCAAATTCAGCAGGAAGTGAAATTCGTTTTGCAACACGCGGATTTGCCCGAAATGATAAAGATTATTTTGCCATCAGATTTTTAGCAACTCTTTTACAAGACAGGTTTCGTGCCAAAGTTGGCAATGATCTACAAAATGGAGTTTCTGTAACGCATGAAAGAACTTTATTGCCGGGTTTAGTTTTTTTCAAATTTTCGCTTAAAAATAATGCGACAGAAATCGTTAATCCCGTCATTTGGCTCAAAGAACCGGTTACATCTGCTGAATTTGAGCAAACCCGAACCAAAGTTTTAGCCGAAATCGAAGCCAAATCAATGGCGGATAAAATGTTGGATATTGATACCTTCAAACTTGTTTC
>DAORIL010000389.1:0-6480 GCA_035438525.1 Pyrinomonadaceae bacterium | reverse complement strand
CATTATTATTTTTTTCAAAATGTTGGTAAACTTTTGTTTTCAAAAGCCAGAAATTATTTTCATTTAAAATATCGTTTTGCTTAAACGAATAAATAACTGCTGTATCATGGGGTTTTCCGAGCTCTTCATATTCATGAACATCATTTTGCACAATCCGAATAACAGGCATTCCCCGTTTCGTTACCCATGCATTTGACCAATCTTTCAAATCTTCCTTTTTAGCTATCTCAAATTCATTTACCAAATCCTGCCAGGTTGCATTTGCAAATTCGTGTTTTTTCAAAAATGAACGGACTGCCGTTTGAAATTCTTTTTCGCCCAAGAAAAATTCGGCTTGTTTCAAAAACGAAGGTGCTTTGCTGTAAACAATCGCGCCATAAGCCGATTTTGCCGCGCTTAAATTTGGAATTTCCTGATAGATCGGGGTTGTTCCTTTGGTTGAATCAGTTTGATAAGCGGATTGTTTGTTGCGTTCGTAAAAGGCTTTCCAAGCATTAGATTCGGGCATAATCTTTTCCAACGCCTTAAAACCCATAAAGGTCGCAAAACCTTCTTTGAGCCACAGATCATCAAACCATTTCATCGTCACCGTATCACCAAACCATTGATGCGCCGTTTCGTGAAAGATCAATGTGGCGCGGGAAATGTAATCGTTTTTAGTCGGTTCGCTTGGAAAAATAATCGAGTTTTCGCGCAAAAAAGTCGCTCCGGCATGTTCCATTCCGCCAAACGGAAATTCGGGAATCAAAACGAGATCGTATTTCGGAAACGGAAATTTATAATCAAAATATTCTTCGAGATATTTAACGCATTCACGATTCAAACGAAAAACTTCCTGTGCGTGAGGTTTGAATTTTTCCGCTTGAGATTTGCGGACGTAAATGTCTAAACCTTCTATTTTTTCCTTTGTCATAGCCACAGAATTTGGACTAGACTTATCCCAAACAAATTCTGTTTTTTTTCTAGGTTCACTAAAAGTTGTTAGATTTTTTGAAAAGTTAGATTCACTAAATCTTGTAAAATTACCGGCGGCAAAAGCAAAAACGTAAGTTGAAATTGGCTTGGTTTCAGGAAATTCTGTAATGAAATTTACGCTTCCCATGTAAGGTTGACCAGGAAGTTGAAAAGCATCTGTAGTCATTTCGGAACTTTTACCTTGCGTATTTGAAACTACTTTCCAATCTTTTGGAACATCAACCAATAATCTAAACCTCGCCTTCAAATCAGGTTGGTCAAAAACCGGAAACGCTGTGCTGGCATCGCTTGGAACAAAAAGCGAGTAGATATATTCCGAGCCATCTTCTTTATCAATGTAGCGGGTGATTGCCGAACCGCTCGTTTTAATTGGTGAAGCAAATTCGATTTTAATGATATTTTCGCCAATTTTAAGATGTTCGCGGGAAATTCTGAGATGTTCCGCAACTTCTATAACCAGCGGGGTTTTACCGTTAAGTGAGGTAACATGCGCGTAAGGCTTACCTTTATCATTTTGAAATTGTGTCGTTCGCCAATCCAGAATCAAATCATTTTTCGCACCTTCTTCATCTAATTTGACACTAATTTCAATTTCGCCTTTCATCAACGGCGCACCTTTTTCGAGCGTAATATTTAGTTTGTATCGAATATCGCTGTAATGTTTCGCCCGCCATTGAGCAAGAGTTATCGGCACACCGTTTTCAATCGGTGGTTGTTGTGAAAAAATTGTAGTTGTCATTGTTAAAAATAAAGCGAGAAAAAAGATTAATCTAAACATAAATTTTTGATTTTAGAAGTTGAATAACTGCCATACTTTGGCACACTTGCTAACGCGCGTGTTTCCGCCTTTATCAATATCGCTATTTATTTCTGTTTTGAATTTTATCAAACAAAACAAAAGCGACAAACTTTTTTACAAAGTCTGTCGCTGAAAAGTTTTGGGACATTGACCAATTGATTATAAATTGAAATTAAAACTCACAAAACCCGAAGCTTTTACGGCTTGTCCATCGCGCGTAAAGGGTTTGAATTTCCACCTTTTCAGAGCATCAACGGCTGCCCGTTGGAGCATCGAAGGTCCGCTGGTATTTTTGACTTCAGCAATAGAACCATCTTCATTTAATAAAACTTCAACTTTTACCGTTCCCGTCATTCGCATTGTTTTGGCGGCTGGCGGATAAGTTGGGGCTACTTTGGAAGTTGCATAATCAATTAAGGATCCAACCTGAATCGGATCAGTTGAAACAGCTTTATCCTCGGTTTTCGGATTATTTACCGGAACAAATTCTGCTTGTTTCGAAGTATCTTGAGTTGAAATGGTTCTTTCTCGGTTGAGACTTTCGCTTTGAACAGTTTTGTTCGGTTGTTCTTTAACCTCCTCTTTGGGCTGTTCGGGTTGGGGATTTTGTTTCGGAGTTTCAATTACCGGCTCATTTTTAGCAATTGTTTGGGGGTTTACTTTGGGTGCATCCTCTTTCTTTTCGGCAAGTTGCGTTTTTGTTTCGGCAATTTGATTATTGTTTTCAACTTTTGGTGCCGTAATGGTTTGGTTTGAAACCGGAGTTATTTTTGCCGAAGTATTCTCCGGGGTCATTGTAATGATCGGTCCGGTATTTGTTGCCAGAGTTTTGCTGGTATCTATGGTGCTCGGCAAACCATCATCAACTGTATTGATAACAGTAGTCCGGGAGGCAGTCATTTTGTCACGGGCATCAGCTAATTCTTCTTTCCAACGTTTGGCATCATAATCATCACGGGCTAAACCACTTCGGGCAACCGTTGCTTCTTCTAAAAGTGCCATCGAATCAGCTATTAACTTTTTATTTTCGCTGAGTGTTTTAGAATTTTGAACTACAATTTCAACCGTTTCACGCATTTTTTCGACATCAGCAATGGCTTCGTTCGGCAGGTTTCGGTCAGATACGCTTAAACCTAAAGATTTGTAGCGTTCTACCTGATTTCTGGCGCTTCGCACAACTTGTCCGGCTACTACGAAATAGTTAATTCCGGGTTTGTTGATTTTTTGGGCGTTAAAAGTTTCGGTTAAAAGTGCCTGTGCGCGTTTGTAGTCGAGTTGTTCCAGATAACAATTCATCAACATGACCTGAACCACACTATTGACTGTCGGATCATTTGATTCACGTTTTATTCCTTCGAGTTCGTAGATGGCGGCGGCAAAATTCTTAATGGCAACAAAGGCTTTTGCCTTTGAAATCCTCGATCTCATGACATCAGCAGACGTTGGGGTTTGTGCTAAATCTCCAAAGATAAAAATTAAAACTAAACCAACTGAAGCACCTAACCTTCTGACGTTTAGCGGCATTATATGGTCTCCTCCTTTTTGATACTACTTGGAATTGATTATTTTCCGCAGAAATTAAACTCAGTGAGCGTCTAGGCTCGTTTAATGAAATGCAAAATATCCAATTATTATGCGTTTTTGCATAACTTTATGCAAGTAACGCAAATTAGCAACTAATTGTTAGCTAGACTTTTGATGATTTTCTGGCGGAAAACGTTTGCGTCTCTTTTTATAACATTTTCTTGCAGAGTAATCAAATGTCTTTCTTTCATAACAACTTTTCCGTTTATGATTACAGTATTGACTTCATTGGCTTTGGTTGAATAAACGAGTGTTGAATAAACATTATAACTTGGCGTTTGGTTAATATCGTCAAAATCCACCAAAACAATATCGGCTAATTTTCCGACTTCCAGTGAACCGATTTTATCTTCCAAATGAAGCGCACGAGCCCCACCGATCGTTGCCATTTCAAAAACTTGTTTCGCAGAAAGTATTTTTGGATCACCCGAAAAAATTTTGTGCAGTTTGGCGGCAGTATCCATTTCCTCCCACAGGCTCAAATCATTGTTAGAAGCCGCCCCATCTGTTCCCAATCCGACTCTTAGCCCTTTTTTGAGCATTGATGGAATGGGTGAAACACCTGCGGCAATTTTCATATTTGATTGCGGATTATGAGCAATTCCAACTTCGCGGCGTTTCAAAATATCAAGCTCGGAATCATTAGCCTGGATAACATGGGCAGCAATCGTTTTATTACTCAAAAAACCGATTTTTTCGACAAATTCAATCGGACGCAAACCTTTGTGCTTTTGCTGGATAAAATCAGTTTCGGTGTTAGCCTCAGCTAAATGAATTACTAACGGAGCATTTAATCTATCAGAAAGTTTGCGTGTTTCGAGCAAATGTTCTTGTGAGACAGTGTATGGAGCATGCGGAGCAACTGCCGGAATAATTAGAGGATTACCCTGCCATTTTTTAACGAAGTTTTCGGTATAAGCCATTGCCTCTGCAAAAGTTTTATTATCAGGAGCGGGAAAATCAATCAATGTTTCACCCAAAACCCCGCGCACACCTGCTTTAGCTGTTTCATCTGCGATTGCATCTTCAAAATAATACATATCGCAAAATGTAGTTGTTCCGCCCCGGATAATTTCTGCTAATCCAAGCCTCGTGCCGGCGCGAACAGATTCTTCATTTACATTTTTTGCTTCGGCAGGAAAGATGTATTTGGTTAACCATTCCTGTAAATCCAAATCATCTGCAATTCCGCGAAAAAGTCCCATCGGAATATGGGTATGCGTATTGATCAAACCCGGGATAATGACTTTGCCTTTGGCATCAATTAATTGCTTTGGACGTGAATTCGGAGGTAAGCCTGTGCCGTCACCGACATAGACGATTTCTCCATCACGGACAGCAATTGTGCCGTTCTCGATCACTTGACGATTTTCGTTCATCGTGACGATCGTCCCGCCAATAATAAACAAATCGTAAGCTACATGAGCTTTCTTTTGGGCAAAAATTGTTATTGGATTAAATAAAAGAAGGGTAAAAAAACCGAGTAGTATAATTTTCAACTTTTCCATAGTTGAATTTACTACAAAAATGTCAGGATTTGCAATATTTCACAAAATGTTGGGAATGGTTTAAAATCCTTTTGAGATAAAAAAATGTCCGCCGTCAGCGAAATTACTCATTCAAATGGAACCTTAACCGCCAATTTCAACGGTCAAATTCTCAATTTGCGTCAAATTACCGTGCAGCAATTTGATTCAATGATTGAAAATGGTGTTTTTAATGAAAATGATCAAATTGAATTGTTAAATGGAGCAATAATAGAAAAAATGCTAAAAGGAACAAAACATTCCGCCGCCACTGACCGCATTGCCAGAGTTTTTTACCGTCAATTTGGAGAAAATGTTTTTATTAGAAATCAAAATCCTGTTTGGCTTGATAAATTTTCAGAACCTGAGCCAGATATTGTTTTAGTAATTCCGAGAGCCGATGAATATGAAAATTCTCACCCAATCCCGAAAGAGATTCTTCTAATTTTAGAAGTTTCCGACTCAATCTTAGGCTTTGACAGAAATATAAAAGGCGAGGCGTATTCACGAGCCGGAATCAATCAATATTTGGTTCTAAATATTCAAGATAAAACAATCGAAGACTATCGTGAGCCAAACCCAGACGGATTTCAGTCTAAGCAAATCTATCGTAAGGGACAAGAGTTCAATTTAGTTGCCTTTCCGCAGATTAAAATTCAAGTAAACGATTTTTTCCCGATTGAGAGAAATTAGTTTTTTATTTCAAAAACTTCGTGTCAAAAGCCCGTGGCAAAAGTTCGCGCATTTGAATTATTTCCGACTTCCCTTTTAAGTTGGCTAAAATAACTGGAATATCATGACAAAATTCCCAAATAATTTGTCGGCAAACTCCGCAGGGGGGCGTAAGTTCCTCGGTATCAACCACAACTGCAATAGTTTTGAAATTCATTTTCCCTTCGGAAACCGCTTTCCAAATTGCTACCCGCTCGGCACAAACGGTTAAACCATAGCTTGCCGATTCAATATTACAACCTATAAAAAATTCACCTTCCTCGGTTTCTAAAGCCGCACCGACTTTAAATTTTGAATATGGCGCAAACGCTCTTTCCCGGGCTTCATTCGCCAATTCAATCAACTTTTCTTTATTCATTACTTTTAGATTCCGTAAAGTTACTATTTTGGATCAGTTCCCGACTTAATTCTTCACGGATTTTGCTGCACAAAAACTCAATTCCTATATCCTGTTTTCCACCTTCGGGAATAATTATGTCCGCATTACGTTTTGACGGTTCAACAAATTCAAAATGCATTGGTCTGACGGTAGCAAAATATTGTGCGATGACAGAATCCACGGTTCTTCCACGTTCAACAATATCCCGCCGTAAACGCCGGATAAAACGGATGTCATCAGGAGTATCAACAAAAACGCGGACATCCAAAAGGTCAAGGACCCGTGTTTCGGAAAAGATCAAAATTCCTTCAACTATGACAACGGGTTTAGGAGAAATTAGTTCGCTTTTTTCACTACGGGTGTGGCTTTTGAAATCATAAACGGGCATTTCAATCGAATGTCCGCCTTTCAAACGCTTTAAATGATTGACCAGCATATCACTGTCAATTGAATCAGGATGGTCAAAATTTGCCTGATGACGTTCG
>DAORIL010000388.1:0-6490 GCA_035438525.1 Pyrinomonadaceae bacterium | reverse complement strand
GGTCGGTGGTTTTATTCTTGATCCCAACTTCTTGTAAAGTTTGATCATTTGAACTGGTCAAAACTGTTACACCTAGAATCTTTGGTTCAATCAATCGTTCTTTTTCACAAGTTTCGCGCATTTCATCAACTGCCCGAAGCATCATTTCGCTTCCCCCCGAAATATGAACATTGAACATCCAAACGCCAAGTCTGGCAGCTTCAACTGCTGCTTTTGCCACTGTGTTTGGAATATCGTGATATTTCAAATCAAGGAAAATCTTGATGCGTGCTTTTGCCATTTCTCTGACAAAGGCTCCGCCAACAGAAGTAAAAAGTTGGAGACCGATTTTGAATCCACCGACATCATTCTTTAATTGGGCAATCATTTCTCTGGCTTGAAGTTCTTTAGGAACATCCAGTGCAACAATAATTTTATCTTTTACAATCACAGTTTTAGCTATTGAGTATCTTTGATACTTCTCTCCGAAACAGTTTAGAAAATCTGATAGAACTGCTCATTATCAGATTTTTTTTCAAATCTTTCAATCTAAAAAAGGGTAAAGGGCTTTCAATTTCAAAATGTTTCCCTTTTTTCAAAAATTTCAAACACTCTGCACCGGCTTCTTTGATTGACCAGGCCATTTCAAATGCTTGAAAAGATTTAGTTTCTTCACCGATTGTTTGGTAAGTCAAAGCCAGCATAAACCAGGCATCCGCAAATTTGGAATCACCTTCAATTGCCTTTTGCAAATGATCGAGTGCTGTTTTGTATTTGCCTAAATGAAAGAAAACACAGCCCATCAAATAGCGGGTTTCGGGAGTTTCAAAAATTGCCAAACTTAGTTTAAAAGCATCAAACGCGGTTTTCCAGTCCTTCTCAAAAACAGCAATTAAGCCTAAAACATACTGGACACAAAAGGTGGTCTTTAAACGAACTGGCAATTGTTTAAAATATTCTTTGGCTTTTTCGATTTCCAGCATATCCCCAGAAATAATTCCCAATAAAAACAAAACTTTTTCATTCCTCGGTTGAATTTCTTTTGCCATTTCTAAATGCAGCTTAGCTTTTTCAAATTTATCTGCATCAAAAAAGTGCTGTGCAATTAAAAGTCTTAACGGAACATTTTCAGGCGAAATCTGCACAGCTTGTTCAAGAGTGCGGAAAGCCTGCTTTTCTTCCCCGTTGGTAAAATAATTAACACTTTCGTCAATCAAATGCGCCAGGAGTTCACTATTATTACCTTTGTAATTAGCCAGAATATTTTTAATTGTTTGGGAGTTTTCTTTTTCGGAGTTTGTTTTTGCAGATTCTTTTTTCTCTTTTTTACGCCATTTTTGGTTCAGTTTATCTTTTTCAACTGCACCTAAGGTATTTAATGAGTCAATTAATGTTTCTAACAGTAAATGATCGGACTGATTATTTTTACTTTGTCTGAGCATCAAATCCAAAGCCATTGAAAGGCGTTCAGTGACCTGAGAAAGCCGTATTTCGAGCAAAGTTACCCTTTCTAACAAATGGTCCTCGTAAAAAGAGGGGACTATTCCTTCATCGTGACGGATAGAAGGCGGAAAAACTACGAGCATCAAACGAGTGCCACATTTTTGACAATTTCGCTCACCTAATTGATTTGTCGCCCCGCAATACTGGCAAAAATGTGGAATAGTTTTCATATTCGTAAAACTGAAAAAAAAAAGGGCAAAAGGGAAAAATTCGATTTAAATTAAAGTAGCTTTGTCACTCTTTCATATTTACCCTTTTTAACTATTAATCCATATCCAAAGGATTTTTAAAAGGCGTATTTGGTTCGTTTTCAGCACGTTTCATAGCTTCTTTAAATTTTTCCTCTAACAGACGTTCGCGGTCTTTCATAGAAGACATTTCCTGGGCAAAAATATTGTCACGCGCTTCTTTTTGTTTAGCTAAATTCCCTTTCAAATCTTCAAATGAACCAAGCACTTTCTTTTTTTCCTCGTGTGCCAGCATAGCTCCGGTCTGAGCATCAATGGTCAAAGTTGCTTCGCAACAAGGACAAATTATAATAAATTTTTCCATAACATAATCAAATATAACCCAACTTAGTTTTTGTCAAAACTTAATTTAGCTTCCAATTCTTTTTTGATTTGTGCCCATTCCGAATCGAGAATACTAAAATAAACTGAGTCTCTGAGTCGCCCTGATTGACAGATAACATGCTGGCGAAATATGCCCTCTTGTTTAGCTCCTAACCGCAAAATTGCGTTTCGTGATTTTTCATTCAAAGCATCGGTTTTGAATTCAACTCTAATACATTTCCAGGTTTCAAAAGCATGGGTCAGCATTAATAATTTGGCTTCGGTATTGACAAAAGTTCTTTGCCAATCTTTGGCAATCCAGGTCCAACCGATTTCTGCTCTTCGGTCCTTACCGGCAATATTTCCGAAACGAGTTGACCCGATTGCTTTATTCGTAGATTTTTCAATTGTTGCAAATGGTAGAGAAACTCCTCGGTCTTGTTCGTCCAAAGCGGCTTCGATGTAGTTTTTCATTTCTTGCCTATTGGAGATTTGTGTCGGAATCCAACGCCAAAGTTCTTCATCCAAGCCAGCTTCACACAATTGATCGAGATGGTTAATAGATAATGGTTCAAGTCGAACAAAATTACCTTCTAATGTAATTGGTTCAATTTTCATATCTTAATTTTAACAGCGAAAAAGCAAAAAAGTGAAAAAGTAATTTAGCATTGCCAGACTACTTTTTCACTTTTGATTTTTAAACCTCTTGAAATTTAGATGTCGTAATACATTGCAAACTCAAGCGGATGCGGGCGCAAACGAAGCGGATCAACTTCTTTTTCGCGTTTATAGCTAATCCAGCGGTCAATCATTGCTTTCGAGAAAACGTCCCCTTTAAGTAAAAACTCGTGGTCGTTTTCCAGACATTTCAAAGCCTCTTCTAAACTACCCGGCAAACTCGGAACATTTTTTAATTCCTCAGCCGACAAATCGTAAATATCTTTGTCGAGGGGTTCACCCGGATCAATGCGGTTTTGAATTCCGTCCAAACCTGCCATCAACAATGCGGCAAATGCGATATACGGATTGCAACTTGGATCCGGCGGACGGAATTCAAGTCGTTTAGCTTTGGGGCTGGATGAAAACATCGGAATCCGAACGGCAGCCGAACGATTTCGAGCTGAATAAGCCAAATTAACCGGTGCTTCAAATCCCGGAACGAGCCGTTTATAACTGTTTGTGGTTGGTGCGGCAAAAGCTACCAGCGCAGGAGCGTGTTTGAGCAACCCGCCAATGTAGAATTTAGCCATTTCTGACAATCCTGCATACTCTTCTCCGGCAAAAAGCGGTTTGCCATCCTTCCAAAGTGATTGGTGACAATGCATTCCGGAACCGTTATCCCCGAAAAGCGGTTTTGGCATAAAGGTTGCGGTCTTGCCGTTTGCAAATGCGGTGTTTTTGACGATGTTTTTGAACAACATTACATTGTCCGCAGTGTGCAAAAGATTTGAAAATCTAAAGTCAATTTCGCATTGTCCGGCGGTTGCAACTTCGTGGTGATGACATTCAACTTCGATCCCGACTGATTCCAATACCAAGGAAATTGCGTTGCGAAGGTCAATTAACGAATCAAGCGGCGCAACCGGAACATAACCTTCTTTCGGGCGAATGTGATACCCCATATTTGGATAATCACTATCGCTTCGACCACTATTCCAATGTCCTTCTTCAGAATTTACTGAATAGCCCGATGAATTTTGGTTATTGTGATACTCAGCAGAATCAAAGACGAAAAATTCGGCTTCGGGACCAACATTGATTGTGTCGGCAATGCCTGTAAATTTCAAATAACTTTCGGCTCGAATTGCCACCGAACGCGGATCTAATCCATAACCTTCTTTTGTAATGGGATCAACCACATTGGCAATTAAACAAATAGTTGTTTCTTCGGCAAATGGATCAACCCAAAATCTTGCAGGGTCCGGAACCAATAACATATCGGATTCGTTAATTGCTGCCCAACCTCGTAAAGATGAGGCGTCAAAGCCGAACCCGTCTTCAAAACTGTCCTCAGTTAATTGACTAATTGGATAAGTTAAGTGGTGCCAGGAACCGATTAAATCAGTAAAGCGCACCGAGACAAACTTCGCCCCTTGTTCTGCGGCGTAGCTCAAAACATTTTTTGCGTTCATTAAAAAAAACTCCTAATTGATTCGAGAAAATAGCTTGAAGGGATGCTTTGTTTTCTGCAATGCAATTACGGTTTAGATATTACTACAATTTTTGAAAACTTCAAATGAACTAAATATTCTAAAACAGAATGAGTAATAAATTTTATTTTGGATCCAAATCTATTCCTTGATCCGAAGCATAACCAACCGTTTTACCCTCGTTGTTCAACAGATGCATTTTGACATAACCCGCTTCGCCGCCAGCCGCCAGAGCCTTTTTCAGAATATCTTCTTTGACATCTTTACTTAATCCATCCCAAGCCGGTGAAGTGACAGCAAAGAAAGTTCCGCGATTTATCCGGGCAGTTTTGAAATACTCTTGTAATGGCGAATTCTCTAAGTCCACTTTGATAACCGATGGAGATTTTTTGACTGGTTCAGTAAATATCTCCACATACAAAACTAATCCGACAGCAAACAATAAAGTCAAAACTCCGGCTGAAAATAACCATTTGTTTATGTAGTTAAATAGGCTCTTACCTTTTTTTGAGGTGGTCTCTCTTTTACTGCTTTCAGGTTTATTATCGTAGAAAATCGTTTCTTTCTCTTGTTTATTCAGTTCTTCTACTTTACTCGAAGTTCCAAGATTTGTTTTGCTTTTTTCCTTAAGAATCTCAATTAGTTGGAGAGTTTTACTGGTTGCTTCAGAGACTGTTTGATCAAGGAAAAATTGATATTTTTCCTCTAAATTTTTAGCATTATGTTTTCCGCGCTCCTGTTCCAGTAGCTCGACGTATCTATTGCCTACAATGACGTTACACTCTATGGCAGTGGCGGTTAAAAGCGGAGAGAAGAATTTTTCGCCAATACCTTCTTTAAATAATCTCAAACGGTTGAAAAAATCATTCTTGATTAATTCTTCAAAACTATTTGCACTTTTGGCTTCTCCAATAAAATCTTCTATTTTGAGAGTCGCTAACAGGACATCCGAATCATTATCGCTGTCATAGAGCGGAATACTTGACCAATCTGCATATAACCCCGAAAGATGTTGAATTAGTTCGTCACGCGAAAAAATAACCTCTCTTTTATCCGGCGAACTTTCCTTTGTCAGTAATCTTGTCACAGCCACATCAAATTTATTTCGGACCGCCTCAGAAAAAGGCGAGTTGCGATAAAATCGAGCCAAAGCTACCAATGCCTGTGCGCTTAAAGCGGGGCGTGTATTTTCGCAATACCGCCGCAAATCCCCAATAGAAATATGTTTATCCCGATGCGACAAAGCTGAATACCAACTTTCGGTCTGCTGCATCAGCTTAAACTCAGATTGTGCATGCTCGGTTGAATGAGGGTCTTCCGTAACTTTTAGAAAATCATGCAAAGCCATTTTGACTGAAATATCATCATATGGTTTTGGCACTATTTTCATTTGTTCACGTTCAATTGCTGAAATTATATGTTCAACAATTTGAAGTGAATTGACTTCCTCTGTTGCCCGGCGACGGAAAAAATCCCTTTCATTTGTAACGGGTTGACTGACAGAAATTGCAGGTTCATATTCTGGAAAATGCCCCTCCATTATTGCAAAATCTGTTTGATCGGTATCTGAGCCCTGTTCAAAAGCATTGGTTGTTGTATTTTCAAAAGTCGATGTTGAATTATTGTTTTCCGGTTTTTTAAATGAAGTATTTACAGAGTTAGAAGCCGATGCTTGTTCCAATGACTCAAGCTCAGCAAAAAGTTCTTTCAAATTTGCTTCTTCATCTTCTACATTTTTATTTGGAGTTGGTTTTGAAGGGGGAAATTGTGGTTTAAACCCAGCCTGATCAATCATTTTAAGCTCTTGTAAAATTGAAGCGGGATCAAATAATAAAGGTTTTTTTGGTGCAGTTTGGTTAATTTGGACGGATTGGGGCTCCAACTTTTTAATCTCTTTATTTTCGATTTTATCTGCCAAACTTTCCGCCCTTGAAGTTTCAATTACGGTTTGTTCAATCAAATTTTCTTCTTTTAATTCTTCGATTAAATCTTCAAAAATATTCATTTTCTTCCTTCAACAATTGGGGTAAAATTCTTTCGGCAAGAAATTTCTTTCTGGTAATTTTTCGGTGTCCGTAAAATTTTGAGAAATAGGACAAAAAATGTTTAAAATTACCAAAGGGGATGAGATAAAAAAACCTTAGGGTATTAATTGAATTATTTGACCATCGGCACTTACAGTGATCTGATATGGGACATCAACTGAATCAATGGATCTGGTAGCAATTACGGTATAATCGGTGGTTAGTTGACTATTAGATGGGGTTGGCGGGCTCATGGTAAAGATATATTTACCCCTAGTTATTG
>DAORIL010000387.1:0-6496 GCA_035438525.1 Pyrinomonadaceae bacterium | reverse complement strand
AATTGATAAAAATATTCAAAAAATTGAAAAGATTATTGAAGGAAAGGAAATTTCTGGCACAGATCAAGAAAAAGAAGTTCTTAAATATCTTGCTAATATTGTTTGTATTGATACGCTAGAAATCACATCAAATTATAAGAGTCCTATTATTGAACAGTTAATCACCAATAATAAAGAAAAGATTATTGAACTTGCCAAAAGTAAAACTCAGGACATCACAATTCCATTAAACATTTTAAATTCAAATCAATCTATTAAGATTACAAGCCAGCAAAAAATTTTTAATGAACTAAATAAGAAACACTTGGAAGGTGAAAAAATTTCACTTCCAAATGAATGTTCTTATGATATTTGTAAAAATTTACTGGATATGATGTATGACCTTTATGATTGGGAAAATGCGGAAAAAAGATTAAATAAAAAATCCAGTAACACTTACTTTGCAACGATGATGAATCAGTGGATTAGTGGATTTAATTTAAGTCAAATCATAAGACAATCTCTTGATTATTACAGTAGAACTCAAAGAAATATTAAAATTGATTACCGTAATTACGAACCGTTCAAAAAGGGTAATGTTCATCATATAAATATTGTAATTGAAGATATAATTGATGATATTGAATATGTTCTCAGATTTCTTTTAGAAAAATACTTTAATCACTATTATCAAGTATTAGTGTTTATTTTAGGAGAAGAAAAGGCAGGTGAAAATTGGGCTACTCGGCTAGAATATGGAACGCAAAATAGAGTAGTCATTGCTTTACAAAATCTCGGCTTGTCGAGACAAACAGCCTTATCTATAAACAATAAATCAAGTGATGCTTTATTGATAAAGGATGCAAAACTTGTCTCAATAAATAAAGACATTGTTCTAAAACATTTTAGCTCAAATAGTATAGAATATGATGAAATTATAAGGATGTTGTAAAAAAAAATATTTAGGTTTTCTTCGTTAGTGTAGTCAGTAGAGTTTCTATAAATTGGACGAAGAAAATGAAAAGGAAAGAAACAGATTAATAATATACTTGACACTTATTTAAAGAAAAGCACGTTCAGAATTGAGCGTGTTTTTCTTTTATTCAACCCACTCCCCATCAAACACAAAATCCGCGCGTCCCAAAATCATCATTTCATCATCTTCGCGCCAGGTGATTTTGGTAATCCCGCCTTCGGTATGAACTGAGACTTTGCGTCCGGTCTCGCCGCGAAAAGCCGATAAAATCGCCGCACCGCTTGAACAAGTTCCCGAAGCGGAAGTTTCGCCTGCACCGCGTTCCCAGATTTTGAGTTCGATATTTTCACGGTCTAAAACTTTGACAAAAACGATATTTGCACGGGCGGGAAACTTTTTGTGGACTTCCATTTTGCGCCCGACTTCGCGCCAGTCAAAATCAAAATGATTGACGAAAACACAAGCAACAGGATTTCCGACATTGACGCAGGAAACCAGAAACTCTTGTTTATCAATAATTACAGGCTGATTGATTACCGAATCCAATTTAGTTTCTGCAAGGAAAGGAACTTCATCGCTCGAAAATTTCGGCTTACCGATTTCGGCATCGAACCAATAATGTCCGCGACTTATTTCTTCGACCAAGCGATAATTTTTAATTCCTGTGTTCATCCGCAAACGCAAATTTTCGCCACTCCACAAGCCTTTGTAATAGGCATATGCGACCGCACAACGAGTTCCATTGCCCGAAAAACCAGCTTCGCTGCCGTCAGGATTGATAATTCGACAGGAAAAATCTGCGTCCGGCTGCTCAAGTTTTTCTAAAATAGCAATCCCATCCGAGCCAACGCCTAAATTACGATGACAAAAGCGTTTGGTGAATTCAAAAACGTCTGCAACTGCTTGCAATTGTTCCGCTTCGATAACGACATAATCGTTGCCGAAACCGTGAAATTTTGAGAATTTAATCATATTTTTTTTACTGCGGAGACGCGGAGACGCGGAGAAAAAAAGAATAACTTTTAAAACAAAGAATCTGACTTTATTTTTACTTTTACTTTTTTACTTTTACCTTATTCCCTCAGCGTCTTTGCGTCTCTGCGGTTAATTTACCTTTCCATTAAAATTTGCCAAAGCAACGACAATTTCATCCATTGTCGCAGTTCGGGTTGAGCCTGTATTGACACCGTTGACAATTATTGAAAATACAATTTGTTCGCCTGCAGCGGTTGTCACATAGCCCGTCAGAGCCGAAACCTGATCAATCGTTCCGGTTTTGCCGCGCACGTTATTGGCAGCGGCAGTTCCCGCAAAACGACTTCGCAAAGTTCCGTCAACTCCGCCAATCGTCAGCGAATCGCGCCACGCTTGGGCGTTCGGACTTCGTGCCATATACGAATAAAGCTGAACATTTGAGGCAGCAGTAATCAAATCGTGCCGTGACAAACCTGAACCATCGTGTTGGATCACGCTGTCGGGCGCAATTCCCGCTTGAGCCAAAAAGTTTTTGACCACACCCAAACCTCGCGTATCGCTGGTTGATTTCGGATCGGTTTTATCACCGAACTGCTCGCCCAAAATCCGTAAAATCGTTTCGGTATACATATTTTGGCTCGGTTTCATAGTTTTAGCCGCAATCACGCTAAACGGCGGAGATTCGAGTTTGGTAATTTCAATCGGTGCGGCGGTCGAAGCAACGGACATTAACGCTTTTTCTTTGGCATTGACGACGCGATTTTGTCCTGTAATTATCACGCCTTTTTGCTGCAACAATTGGCGAAGCATTTCGATAAAAAGTTGGGAGGGGCGCGAAATCGCAACCGAACCGCTATAACCTCGGTCACCAACGGGCATCGTTCCGCTAATTTCCAAAATATTACGGTCAAGTTTTTTGACTACCTGCAAATCCCGTTTATTGCCCGAAGCACTTGTCACACAATGATTGACGATGGTAAAAAGCGAATTCATCGGCAAAATCTGAACGGCGCAGGGAGCATTGAGCGAAGTTGCTTTGACGGATAAATCAACCGCATTATCCAAAATCGGGAGAGCCGAAATTTCTGCGCCGTAATACCATTGTAAATCGTCCCATTCCCAGGTTCCCGGCAACGCATCACTGTTAAAATAGCTTTCATCACCAACCAAATTTCCTTCGATTCGTTTAACTCCAGCCTGAACGATTTTATCTGCCAAAGGCTCTAAAACTTTTAAATAATCGGCATTGGAAAGCACAGCGTTTGGAGAAGCATTAGGACGAAAAGCAAAAGCCATCGAAACGTCACCACGACCGAAAATCGTCAAATCTCCTTTTACTACACCACTTGTGTCGGGCATTGCACCCGCATAAACACTCGTCACGATCCGAAAATTCGGTGTCAGCCTTTCCATTGCCGTTGACATCGTGTAGCTTTTCATATTCGAGGCGGGCATCAAATATTTTTCGGCGTTTTCTTCATAAATCACTTTTCCGGTTTGGAGCGAAACGATTTTTATCCCGACCGTTCCGCGCCGCAATTCTGGACGCGAAAGGCTCAAGCGAATTTTTGATTGCAATTCGGGCAAAGTTTGAATCGTTTGAGGAGTTGGAATCGGAGTCGGTGTTGGCGTTAAAATTGGCGTTGCCGTTGGAGTCGGAGTAATTACCGGAGTCGGAGTGGAAACAGGTTTCGGCGGAAATTGTTTAAGTTTATTTTCATCAAATTCAACTTCGTTTTTGTTTTGTAAATCAGTTTCATTACCATTAACAAAAATTTTAAAATTGCCAATTAACTTCTTGTCATACTTTAACTTAAGTTTCTTTTGCACAGACAACAAAAGCGAGCGAGTATTTGAGATTGATTGCTTTGTGCTTTTATTTCCATCAATACTAACTTCGATATTTGCACCATCAACTTGGGATTTAATTTCAACAACATAACTGCTTTGCTGAGAAATAAATCTGTCCCGATTATTATTTTGGGCAGAAACTAGAACCCCGTAATTAAAAGCAACGCTCAATAAAACAAAACCAATAATTGCAATAGTTTTGACGCCTTTGGCTAATTTCATATTTATTTATTATTTTTACTTTTTACTTTTTACTTCACGATTATTGTATTTTAGGTTGGGCGGAAAACAAAAAGGCTGTCAGCAAAAATTACCGACAGCCGATTTGGAAATAGAAAACCTTTAGCTTAGTTTTTCAATAAAATCGCCATCAACGCATCAATATCAGTTTTCGGCATTGTCAAATTCAGAGAAACTTCTGTTGTTTTTCGAGCAATCACGGCATTGTCGAGCAAGCGCGAATAAAGTTGTTTGTCCGCGCCTTTTGAACCGCCAAGCAGTGCTTTTCCAACCATTTGCAATCCTAGTAAAGTTTCTTCCAAACTTTGCGCTTCGTCGGCTTTTGCGGTTTTGGCGGCGACTGAAAGCGTAGCTTTGCCATCATTCATATCGAGTGCGCCAAACATTTGCTTGATCGATTCGATATTTTTGCCAAGTTCATCATTATCAATCGGCAAAAATTGCGAGGCTCCGGCAGGCATATTTGCACCGAAACTGAGCATTGCAGTTGAATTTTTATTAGCTAAATCCAAAACGGTTTGACTAACACGCTCTTTGCTTTCAAAAGTTTCGCGGACCCGCTTCATCGACCCCATCACTAAAGTATTATCATCGTAGCTAGTTACGGCAATTTCCTGATTAAAACTCTGCATTGCCTTATCAATCATTTTGGTAATAAATGAGTTCTTTGTGTTCGGTTTGTTTTGCTCCAAAATTTCTTTTGGCGAGAAAATATAGACCGTTTTTTCACCGATCTTTTCTTCACGATACTTCCCTTTGGCGGCGACTTTTGCCAAACCTAAAAATGCTCCCGCATTAAACTTTCCGCGTGCCAAAATAACAGGTTCATAATCCGTTTCTTTCGGCGAAATTGTTTTATAACCGATACCGACCGCAATTTGGTCGAATTGGCGTAAATCAATCCCGATATTATTTTTGATCTCGTCAATTTTACCGTTAATTTCTTCTAAATACTCAGGCTTAGACGCTAGCATCTGCGGCAATGCTTCTTTCATCAAACGCGACATTTCGACATTGATAACCGCATCCGAATTCGGTAAAAGTGTAGCAAGTTGATTTTGTTGTCGAACAACTTTTTTAATCGGAACAGCTTTTTTGCTGGTTAAGACAGTCTTTTTAACTTGGGCAAACGCTGCGCCAACAGAGTTTAAGATAAAAATAAGTGCAAAAATAAAAACGAAGAACTTTTTGTTCATTAAAAAACCTCATCAGGCTAAATTTTGAGCTGTCGGCTCAATTTATAAAGATGTAAAAAAAGGGGTAAAAGTTGACAAGAGAAAAGTCTAAAAGTGAAAAAGTAAAAGAGTGGAAAAGTTAAGGTGTTAATACTAAAGGGTTAATCGTTAATTGGAAAAGAGTAAAACTTTTTCACCGTTTCACCTTTAAACTTTTTCACTTTTTACTACTTCAAACTCAAAACGCAATTCCTTTCCCCGAAAAATATAACTCAAATAATATTCCCAAAATCGGCGCGTCCAACGAAGTTTTTCGCTTTTTTGGTCTAGATTAACGATAAATTCAATCCCCAAGGCACGCCAAAGATTTGCTAAAGAAACATAAATACTGATCGGTTTTAAGACAATATCCGTATAAAAATCAAAGACCTGTCGGTCAGGCATAAAAGTATTGAAAGAAAAAGAGTTGAAATGATTGCGGTGTGTCGGATCACTCGCCCAATCGCCGTTGGTGTAATGTGGAGTTAAAATTTTGATCGTCCCACCATTTTTCGTGATGCGATGAAGTTCGGAAACAAATGCCATCACATCAGGAATATGTTCGATAACGTGATTGGAAACAACCAGATCAAATTCATTGTCAGCAAACGGATACGGAGTTTGCCCCAAATCGTGAATTACATCCGCCCCAGTGCGCGGATTATTGTCTAATCCAATCGAGCCGCTTGTTTTATTAACTCCGCATCCGACATCTAAGATTTTCATATAATCGTAGTTTACAGATAGTTGCGGAAAGTTACAGAGTTTTCAGAGTTTTGTTGCTTAGCTTTTACCAACCTTCCTCCACTATATAAAACTATCTGTAACTTTCCGCAACTTACCGTAACTTTCTGCAACTTTCTCTTAATCAATCTTTTCCGTTATACCGCAATTTGGACAAATCAATGTAGTTTGCGCTTTGTCCAACCATTTTGCCAAAGCTGTATTTGATATCTCAGGTTGTTTGCTTTCCGCCTCGCCCTCGCGCATAAAACGGGCGTGTTGGTGAGTTGATGAAGTTTCTTTCTGCTTCAGCTCACGCTCGCAATGTTTGCAAATAAACCCGAATCCATCGTTATAAAAATCGTAATATTCAAGTGTTGGCATAACCAAAAATAGATTAACATACTCGAAAAAAATAGGCAGTCAGCCAATTTAGCCAACTGCCTTATTTTTGCCTTTTTACTTTTTATCTTTTACTTTAAAATCTTCTAGCGGGGCGGGTTTGAGTTGTTTGCGGCGACTGCAACAATTTAACCGG
>DAORIL010000386.1:0-6500 GCA_035438525.1 Pyrinomonadaceae bacterium | reverse complement strand
CCCGTCACCGATATTACCTGGTTTGAAGCGGCGGCCTATGCCAAATTTCGCGGAAAATCTCTGCCGACAATTTTTCAATGGGAAAAAGCCGCCCGTGACGGCAAATTTGACGAAGGTTATAACACGATGCCATGGGGTTTGAGCCGGGACGCCGATTCGACTGATTTTTTGGCTAATTTCGGCAATGACGGCACTTCACCGGTTGAAAAATTTGAGTTTGGCGCAAGTCCTTTCGGCTGTTTGAATATGGCGGGCAATGTTGCCGAATGGATGCTCAACAAACGCGGCGAGAATGTTTTGGTCAGCGGCGGTTCATGGGGCGAAAAGCCTTATTTGTTTGGCTATTTCGGTGATTTTCCGCCCGGTTATAATTCAAATCGAGTCGGTTTTCGGCTGGTCAAAAATCTTTCGGAAAAATCAGACGGCGCAGAAGAAATACCGCCCGTTGAAATTCCAAATTACAAAATTTCCAATGAATCCGATTTCAAAAATTGGCTGACGCATTACGCTTATGACAAAACTCCATTGGAATCTGAAATTGTTGAAATGATCGAAACAGATTCGTGGACCCGCGAAAAAATAACTTTCATTGGTGCAAATCGTGAAAAGGTAACCGCTTATCTTTATTTACCGAAGAATTTTTCGCGCCCGCTGCAAGTTGTCCATTGGGTTCCGGCGGCAGATGTTCCGCTGGGATTTACTTCTCTGGCACATTCGGTCGAAGATGTTCTAACGCCCGTTATCAAATCCGGACGTGCTGTTTTTGCCGTGGCGTTGAGCGGTTATAGTGACCGTCCACCCAGACGACCCGATAGCGAGGGCGTGGAACTTCGCAAAGAAATGGTCAAAAACATTACTGATTTTCGGCGCGGAATTGATTATCTGGAAACGCGAAAAGACCTAGATCTGAGCAAACTTGGATTTCTCGGTTTAAGTTGGGGCGGCGATAGCGGTTTGATTCTGACAGCTATTGAAAATCGGTATATTTCAGCCGCCTACGTCGGAATCGGTGTTCGCTACGCCTGGTCAAAATGGATTGATGAAGCTAATATCGTTAATTTTGCACCGCACATCAAAATTCCAAAATTACTGCTCAAAGGTCGTTATGATGAAGCACATCCGCTCAAACCTCAAGCAGAACCGATTTTTAAATTATTACGTGAACCAAAACGTATCGTGATCGTCGAAAGCGGTCACGTCCCTCCACCCGAAGTTTTTGCTCCGGCTATTAATAACTGGTTTGATGAAACGCTGGGCAAAGTTAGGACTCAATAATCTTTTAATAAAAAAAATGGCACAAAGAAATTGAAACCACAGATTTTCAAGATAAACTCAGACAGGATTTTTCAATAAAAGCAGTTTTTTTATTTGGTGTTCATCTGAGTAAATCTGTGGTTTCATAAAATAATTCCGCTCGATTACTTATCTGACTATCGCATTAAAAAATAACGGAAAAGTTGCTAATGATTGTCCACGATATTGCGGTCTAAAACCAAATAAAATCATTTTTCCTTTGCCGACATTTACTTGGACTAAAGCTGCTTTTCCGGCAATTTTTTCTGCGCCTAAAGCCCAGCCGGATAACAAAATATCTTTTGGATTATCAGGATATTTGGCAATAAATTGGACATTTGTATCATCACTCGTTGTTAGTTCAAAAGCTGAGGAATCTTCAAACCAAGCTATTGATTGCTTCGGCATTCCCTTGGCAATTGGATGATTTGTCTCAAGTTCAGTCCGCAAAATCGAACCCGGAATAAAGAAATCTTTGCGTTTCAGTCCATCTGTGACATCACGCAGCGGCAATCCGAATTGTTGAATTGCAAAATCCGAAGCACGATTAAGAAAAACTAGGGTTCCGCCGTCTTCGACAAATTTCCGTAAATTTGCCACGCCATCTTTGCCGATTCCGCCAACATATTCATCAGGCATTGAACCTTTGGCATGTCCGTTGAGCATTTGATTGGGCGACTGGTCGGGAAAGATAATTGTTTGATATTTCTTAATTTCACTTTTAGTTATTTGAGAATTAACGATCGATTCATATTTTTGACCGCAGAGAAATTGATTCCCGGCTGTTTCATAAACCCAGCGAGTCCACCCCTCATCCATTGAAGGAACATAAGAACGATAGATTGCGTAAGTAGGTGTATGATCCATTCCACACCCGCCAACGCTTCCGTGTCCATTTGTAGGCTGCTGATATTGAAAGGGTTTTAATATTTGTTTTACTTCCACATTCATTAATAAAGGAAGCGTTTGGGCTGTTACATCATACGGCTGAATTGGATTGCCTTTTTCATCCAATAGATTCGGATAAACTTGCTTTTCCAAAAGTGCTTTAGCAAAACTGCCATAAGGCTGACTTAGCTTTATTATTTGCGTTCCTTCCGGATATTTTACGCCGTCAGCAGTAAAAGGAAGGGCCGAATCAATTTCAACGCCTGCTCTGCTCAAAATATAAGTTAATTGAGAACGATTATAATATGCTCCGCTTGGCGGAATGATATAGGCGAACAGTTCTCCATTTTTCCTCGGTCTAACCGCTTCTTTTCCGATTGCGTAAAATCTTGACAACCATTTTTCACGATTTGCCGAAGCGTGTTTAAGCAATTGAAAAGTCGCGGCAGTCATATAATTAGTAATATCGCGCAGATGCCATTCACCGCCTTTCCAGAGCGGTTTGAAATTATCCGATTCTTTTTTTGCATCGTAACCTAATCCATCCCGCAATTGTTCAAAGGTAACATTGATAGGTGTCGCTAGTTTTGCCGAAGCAGTTTCGGTCAAAATTCTGACTCCTCCGTGATAGTGCGAATATGCCCGCGCCGGCGTCCAGGCATCGTAGGTTGAATTGGTCGTAATTCCCTGAAAGCCCTCTTTCCGCATTTCATCCGCCATAAAATTACCCAATTCGGTGTAGCCTTCAACTAATTCTTTCGGCACGTTCGGTTCGACCGGCTGCATATAGGGCGGAATGAAAATCCGTGAGCCGTTTGCGCCTTGCTGATGAATGTCGTTAACGATTTGCGGATGCCAGACGTTGTGAATTTTATCAACCGTCATTTGCGTTTCGACCTGCGAAAAAGCATACCAATCGCGGTTGTTATCGTGTCCGGTATATTTGTGATAAAGTTCGGGCGGCGAGGTTCCTTCATATGGTGTTCCAAGCGTTTTGTCATACCAATTTTTAACAATGTCGTTTCCATCCGGATTCAAACTCGGCACCAATAAAATAATCGTATTTTCAAGGATTTTGAGGACTTCCGGGTCATTGGAAGTTGCCAATTTATCCGCAATCAGAATCGAAGCAAGATTTCCGCCAACTTCGGTCGAATGAATCCCGCAAGTAATTAAAACGATTGTTTTGCCTTCTTTGATCAATTGTTTGGCTAAAGCATCATTTGATTTTATCAGGCGCGGATTGGCTAATTTGGCATTAATTTGTTTGTATTTTTCGAGGTTCTTTAGATTTTCGGGCGAGGAAATCGTCGCAAAAACGAACGGTCTATCCATTGTTGTTTTGCCGATTGCCTCAAATTTGACGCGTGGGCTGGTGTCTTCGAGTTTTTGAAAATAAGTTAAAAACTGATTCCACGAAACGAGCTTTCGATCATCACCCGGCGTAAAACCTAAAACATCTTTTGGAGTTGGAACATTTTGGGCAAAGGATGAAAACGCAAAAAGAGCAATAAAACCGCAGAGACGCAGAGATGCGGAGATATTTGGAAATATTTTCATATAATTTTTGATGGAAACCTCAAAAGTAGAATGCAACAAATTTAGCACAAAGTTAGTTGAAAAACGAAGAAATCGGCGAATTTTTCTCTCAGTTGCGGTGCCTCTCCGGTGAAAAGTCTTTCAAAAGACTTGCTATAAAACGCTGTTACAAGTTAAATTAACCCAAGTTCAAACAAAACTCTTCCCTAAAAAAGATTAAAAGGAGATTTTTCTAATGAAGAATCCGTTTCTCGAAAATTTTCGTCCATATATTCCCGATACCGCGAAGTTACGTGAATTAACGCCATTGCCATTGATCGTAGGAACGCTTCTGGGAATCATCTTTGGCGCATCGTCGCTGTATCTTGTTCTGAAAACAGGATTAACTGTTTCGGCTTCGATTCCGGTCGCAGTGATTGCAATTACGCTTTTCCGTCTGCTTTCAAAAATCGGGATGAAAGATGCGACCATTTTGGAAAGTAATGTCATGCAAACTGCCGGAAGTGCAGGCGAATCGATTGCTTTCGGAATCGGCGTGACGATGCCCGCGATTATGATTCTCGGCTTTGACCTCGATTTTACACGGGTCATGTTGGTTGCGGTGATGGGTGGTCTTTTGGGAATTTTGATGATGATCCCTTTGCGCCGCGCCTTGATCAAAGACCAACACGGATTATTAAAATATCCCGAAGGAACGGCTTGCGCCGAAGTTTTGAAAGCTGGCGCATCCAAAGAATCGCGTGATGCTTCACATGAAATCAGCAATACCGAAACAGATGATGCCGCGTTGCAAGGCGGAAAAATTATCTCAATTGGGTTTGCCATTGGCTTTGCTTTTAATGTGCTGATGAAAGTTTTTAGCTTTTGGAAAGGCACACCGGGCAAAGAATTGGATGATAAGGTGCTGAAAGGTGGTTCAATCGAGCTCGATAATGATCCGACTTTGCTTGGGGTTGGCTACATTATCGGACCATATATTGCCGGATTGATGATGGGCGGCGGCGTCTTGTCATATCTCGTTCTGATTCCGTTGATCAAATTTTTTGGGGATGCAGTAACACATCCGGTTGCGCCCGAATTGAGCAAAACCATTGCCGAAATGTCCCCGGGAAATGTCCGAAGTGCCTATATTCTCTACATCGGTGCAGGTGCCGTGGCAATGGCCGGAATGATTTCGTTAGCCCGCAGTTTGCCGACAATTTGGCACGGATTAAAATCCGGATTGGCTGATTTGCGAGGCGGTTCAGCAGAGTCAAATGCCAATCTTCCGCGCACTGACCAGGACCTTTCAATGAAATGGGTGGTGATTGGTGTAATTGGATTAGTCGCCGCAATTATGCTCTTTCCTCAACTCGGCTTGAGCGTTTTTACCAATCCGATAGTTTCATTTTTTGGGGCGATTCTAATTATTATTCTTGGATTTTTGTTCGTCACGGTTTCATCCAGATTAACGGGTGAAGTCGGTTCTTCTTCAAATCCGATTTCGGGAATGACTGTCGCTACGCTTTTGATAACTTGTTTAGTTTTCTTAGGTTTAGGTTGGACGGCGGCTGATCCTTATTTTGTGACGGCATTATCCATCGGCGGAATTGTTTGTATTGCGGCGTCAAACGGCGGAACCACTTCACAGGATTTAAAAACAGGTTTTTGGGTTGGCGGAACGCCCTGGCGGCAGCAAATCGCCATTTTGGTCGGCGCACTCGCTTCGGCTTTGGTTTTGGGTTCATTGCTTATCTTTTTGAATGATTCGCGGACTTATTACCAAAAAATTGATGCTAAATCGCCGATGGCAAACGTCAAAGTTACCGAGGAACAACTCTTCCGCGAACACGGTCAGTTAAAAGCTGAAAAAGCCCGTGGAAAATATGAATCAGACAGCACAACTTACAGAGTTTGGCAAAATACCGACCCGCAAGCCGGACAAATCGGTAAATATTTGGTTGATATGCAGGGCAAACCGACTTATTTTGTCGATCCGGGCATCAATGGCATTTTGAAAAAAGATGACGACGGCAAAGAACTTGAGCGATTTGACGCACCGAAAGCTACTTTGATGAGCTATATCATCAAAGGCGTTTTGGGACAAAATTTGCCCTGGGGATTAGTGATTCTCGGCGCGATGATTGCGATTGTGTTAGAACTAGCCGGAGTTCCTTCGTTAGCATTTGCGGTTGGGATTTACTTACCAATTTCAACTTCTGCCCCAATTTTTGTCGGCGGCGTCGTGCGTTGGGGAGTTGATCTATATCTCAAACGCAAGCTTGCCAAACAGAATTTGACCGAAGACCAAATTGTTGCCGAAACTGATAAATCAAACGGTGTTTTGCTCGCTTCGGGTTACATCGCGGGCGGAGCCATCGCCGGAATTTTGATTGCGGTTTTTGCAGTTGTGCCAAGTCTGAAAGCAATTCAAGAAGGCTTTGATAAATGGGCACAGACTGGTAATCCATTTTTCGAAGGTCCAAATTCGGATTGGCTCGGAATGTTGCCGTTCTGGATTCTAGCTTTGATTTTGTATTATGTCGGACGCGAATTGCTTTTGACAGGTAAAAAAAGCCGCTAGGTGGCAAAGCAAAAGGTAAAAAGTAAAAAGGCAAAATTAAGAAAACTTTAGTATCTTAATTTTGCCTTTTCTATGCTCAGAATTCGAATCAAAAAATCAATCCGAACTCCAAAATCACAAATCCAAAATCGCCTTAGTCTCTCGAACCCATATAGATTCGCAAAATATACCAGAACAACAAAGCAACGCTGGCAAAAAGCGAAAGTGAAGCAGCAAC
>DAORIL010000385.1:0-6528 GCA_035438525.1 Pyrinomonadaceae bacterium | reverse complement strand
GAAATACAAGGCTTGCAACGATTTAGCGTAAGTTGTATCTTTTTTATTGGCGGTTTCAAACATTTCATCAAAGGCTTTTTGAAAAACTTGTCGGGCTTTTTCTGATTCCCCGCGTCGCAAAAGTTCATCCCCATAATTAAATTTCGCTTCGCCGCGAGTTTTGATGAAATCAAAATTTTCCGCGTCTTTTTCGACTAAATAATCCAAATACTTGAACGAACTTCCAAACAGGGAATCGGCTTGATTGGCTTTGCCTGTCCGCGAATAAATCGTGCCTAAACGCTGTTCAACCGTCGAAACTTCTAATTTTTGCCCAACGCTGACTTTATCCATTTCCAGACTTTTTCGGTAAATCTTTTCAGATGACTGTAAAATCGGCAGAGCTTTTTCGTATTCCTCGGTTTCGATCAGCACGGTCGCATAGCTAAGTTCAGCGGCAGCCAAAGTTGCAGGGGGAAGGACTTGATTCGGATAAAGGTGAACAAGTTTTTTGCTGATTTCGATGTTTCGTTCTAAAAGAGATTTAGCTTCTGCGAGATATTTTTTCTCTAATTCAAAATTTTCATCAAATTGGGCGGATTTCGCTAAAGCTAACAAAGCGGTTGCTTTACTGTCTGCCGCACCGATTAGGTAATTGTTGAGCCGCAAGTCGTTCGGATTCTTTTGCAATAGTTTTTCGCAAATCCCAATCACTTTTTTATACGCCCAAATATTTTCGTTTTCGGCAAAACCGACCGGCAAAGAATTACCCCAAAAAAGATAGCTGACCGCCAGCCGCGAGGCGATCATTTCATTTTCGGGATTCAGTCTCAAGAATTCTTCGCCAATCGAAATCGCTTTTTGATAAAACTTATTCGATTCCTCAATCCGCCCGTTTTGTCTTAAAACCACAGCGTAATCTGCGTTTGCAACTAAAAATTCGGCTTGCAACGTGGTGTCGGACGATTTCAGAATTATGGGTTCGAGAATTTCGATTCCTTTGCGGTAATTCTCGATTGCTTGTGAAGTTTGTCCCAAATTAGGTGAACTTGGACGACCTTGCACTCTGGCAATTCGTAAAAATGCCCTGCCAAGTTCGCTTTTGAGAAGATCATCGGCATTTGAGTCCTGCGAAAGACTGTCAAAATAGGCGAGTGAATCTTTGACGAACATCTCTCGAATCGGCGTGGAATTGGGCAATTTTTCGGCTTCATCGTAATATTTGAAGACGATATTATTAGCCAATTCACGGACTTGATTAAAACGTTCCTCAGCTAATTTTCGTTGTTTCTCCGCCCGATAAGCTTGCCACGAGGTGGCGGCAACTCCGGCGATAAGCGTTATAAATAAGAGAGTTCCGGTCATAACATACACACGATTCCTTTTGACGAATTTTTCCAGCCGATAAGAAAAAGTATCGGGGCGGGCAATAACTGGCAATCCTTCCAAATGACGCTGAATATCGTTGGCAAATTGCTCAACCGAGGCGTAACGGCGGGCGGGAAGTTTCTGCAAAGCTTTAAGAAGAATGTTGTCTAAATCACCCCGTAATGATTTAGGATTTGTGATTTTCGATTTGGGATTGGTCGATTGTCCGTGATTTGAATCCGTATTTTCACTGGTCACTGACCACTGACCACTGACCACTGACGAAGGTCGCTGTGGTTCCCTTTCGCAAATAATTTTAGCGATTTCATCGGGGCGATTGTTGGGGAAATTGTAAGCCGAAACGCCCGTTAAAAGTTCATACAAAATCAAGCCGAGTGAGTAAATATCAGAAGAAGTCGAAACAATTTGTCCGCTGATCTGTTCGGGAGAAGCATATTTCGGAGTCATCATTCCAAGCGAAGTAACAGTTTGAGTTTTGTAATCAGCTTCATTGGAGATGACTTTGGAAATCCCAAAATCAAGCAGCTTAACTATTCCATCCGCCGTTACTAAAATGTTGCTTGGTTTCAGATCACGATGCACGACCAATCGGGAATGAGCGAAAGAAACGACTGAACAAACTTGTAGAAAAAGCCGTAATCGTTGAGAAATACTCAAATCTTTCTCATTACAAAATTCATTAAACGGTATGCCATTGACGAATTCCATCGCAAAAAAAGGCGTGCCTTCTTCACTCCTTCCGCCGTCCAACAGTCTGGCAATATTCGGATGCTCAAGCGAAGCAAGGATTTGGCGTTCGTTTGAAAAACGCCGGAGCATCGCGTCCGAATCCATTCCTTTTTTCAGCAATTTCAAGGCGACAGTTTGAGAAAAATCATCCTTTTGGCGAACAGCTTCAAATACAATTCCCATTCCGCCATGTCCGATCTCCCGAATGATTTTATACCCGCAGATCTCTTTGCCGATGTAGTTTTCCGCAAATCCTTCCCGCCAAAGATTTGAAAGATTCGCCACAGGCTCGGCAAAATTATTTTGTTTCTCGGCTTCAATCAATTTCAGAACTTCTGAGCGGATTTCTGCATCAGCCAGATTTTGTAAGAATATTTCACATTCAGTCGGACTCATTTCGACTGCCTGATTGAAGAGTTCTTTGATTTTTTGCCATTTTTCAGGATTCATTGATTTCTGAAAATACTCGCAGGAATTTATGAAAAATTAGGTCAATTTGGTGGTGAGCCACGCCCGCGCCATTCGCCATTCGCGTTTGATCGTTGAATCCGAAACGCCTAAAACCTCCGCCGCTTCTCCATTGGTTAAACCACCGAAAAATTTTAATTCAACGATTTTTGCCTGTAATTCATCAAATTCAGCTAATTCGTTAAGTGCATTATCGAGAAAAATCAAATCAACTTCGTTTTCGGCTACAGCCAGATTTTCCGCATCATCGAGCGAAATCAAGGTTTTACCATCCCCACGTTTTTTTGCATTGTGACTTTCAGCATAATTGACCAAAATCCTTCGCATCATTTCCGAAGCCAGCGCAAAAAAATGTAAACGGTTTTTCCAATCAACCGAATGCTGGTCAATCATTCTGAGATAGGCTTCGTGAACGAGTGCGGTCGCTTGTAAAGTATGGTTTTTTCGTTCTAAAGAAAGTTTATAAGCCGCAATTTTCTTTAATTCGTCATAAACAAGCGGCAAAAATTCATCCAGACTTTGGCGGTCTCCTGTTTGGGCGGATTTTAAAAGTTGAGTAATGTTATCTGACATTTTTAGGCTAATTATCACCGAAGCGTGGTTTTTAGACAAGCCTTTTAAGTTTGCATTGCAGCTAAAACGGCCCTTATTTCGCTATAACTGAAGTTTTCGCCCAAAAATTCTTTTATCGGGGATAAAGCATTGTTTTCACCGCATTTTATAATAGCTTCGACAATAAATTTAGCTTTATCTGAGGAAACGAATTCATTAAGTTGAATTTCTCCGGTTGGGATAAACCGCACGAGATGAGTTTCGATCGTGTTTTTAGATAGATCGCGGAGTTGGGCAATTTCGTCAATGCTTTTTCCTGATTGGAAAAGTTTAAGCGAAAGGTTATAAGTATCGTCTATTTTGGGTTGGCTTTTCCGCTCACGTTTGACTTGTTTGAGATTAATTTTTGAAGTTAAATTGTTATCTTTGCAATAGTTGATGATTTCTGGTAAAAAATCTACCCCATACTTTTGCAGTTTCAAATCACCAACCCCAGAAATTTTTCGCAATTCTGAGTAGTTATGGGGCAAAAAAGTTGAAAATTCGACCAGTGTGGCATCCGAAAAAATAATATAAGGGGGAATATTTTCTTTTTTGGCGATCCTGGAACGGACTTTTTTCAACCTTTCCAACAAATCGGCGAAATATGGATGAGAAACTTCATTGACAAGTGATTCTTTTTTCGTTTTTGCTTTAACTTTTATCAAATCAACTGACAAATTCCCCCGAAGAACTTCAGTGCTTTTTTCAGTCAAAACAATTTTGGGAAATTCGTCTTCAGTTTGTTTTAAAAAGCCCTGAGAAATTAAATCCCGAAAATAGTCATACCATTCTTCTTTTGAAATATCTGCGCCAACTCCATATGTTTTCAATATTTTATGTTCTTCACGAATAGTTTTATTCTGAGACCCGCGCAGAAAATCAATTAAATAAGTCAACCCGAAACGCTGATTGGTGCGAAAAACCGCGCTCAATGCTTTTTGAGCAATGATTGTTCCGTCAAATCGTTCAATTTCGGTATTACAATTATCGCAATTTCCGCAATAATTTGTGGCATCTTCGGAAAAATAATTGAGCAAAAATTGTCGTCGGCAGGTGCGAATCTCGCCAAAGTTTCCCATCATGTCCAACTTTTTGAGCATTATTTTGCTTTGTTCTTCGTTGCCCTCAACTTTGGCAAAATCTTTAAGTTTTATGACATCGCCCCAGCTGAAAAAGAGCAGAGCCTCACTTTCCAGCCCATCACGTCCGGCTCTGCCCGTTTCCTGATAATAACTCTCAATATTTTTGGGCAAATCGCAATGGACGACAAATCGGACGTTGGATTTATCAATTCCCATTCCAAACGCAATTGTTGCAACTATTATCTTTACTTCATCCTTTACAAATAAATTTTGGTTATTATCGCGGGTTTCTTTATCTAATCCGGCGTGATAGGGCAAGACAGAAAAACCTTCGGATTGTAAATCCAGAGCCATATTTTCGACAGATTTTCGACTTAAACAATAAATAATACCGCTGTTTTCTTTGTGTTTACCTAAAAAATTTAGTAGTTGGTTGTAGGAATTTCTTTTTGGTTCAACTGCATAATAAATGTTTTCACGATTAAAACTTGAGACAAAAACTTCAGCTTTTTTGATATTTAGGCGTTCCACAATATCTTGCCGGACAAGTTTATCAGCGGTTGCAGTCAATGCAATGATAGGGGTTGAGGGAAAATTCTTCTTTAATTTTGCAAGCTGCAAATATTCTGGTCTAAAATCATGACCCCAGCTCGAAATACAATGCGCTTCATCGATGGCAAAGAGAGAAATTTTAATGGTTCTGAGAAAATCAATAAATTGGTCGCCGCTCTGCAAAAGTCGTTCGGGAGCAACATAGAGAAGTTTTAATTTTCCGCTTCTCACATCTTGGAAAACTTCAACTTGCTCCTTTGAAGTTTGCGAAGAATTTAGAAAAGCTGCTTCAACCCCGGCACTTTTAAGCCCATCAACCTGATCTTTCATTAAAGCAATAAGTGGTGAAATAACGATAGTTAACCCATTCAACATCAACGCCGGTATCTGATAACAGAGAGATTTCCCACCCCCGGTCGGCATCAACACAACGCAATCTTTTTTCGCCAAAATAGTTTCAATGACGGGTTGTTGATTGAGTCGGAACTCATCAAAACCAAATTGATTTTTGAGAATTTTTTTAGCCTGAACAATATTCATTTGCAATATTCAATTTACAATATTTATAGCTAAAGGAAAAATCTACAAACTAAACAAAATTCACTTTTTTATTTTACATAAACTCTTTGCTAACATAGACTTTTGTAAAATTTATGACAAAAATTCAGGATAAAATTCTCAAACTTGCCAAAATAATCAAAGAAAACGGTGGACGTGCAATGCTGGTTGGCGGATGTGTTCGTGATGAGTTGATGAATTTTGAGCCGAAAGATTGGGACATCGAAGTTTACGGAATTGAGCCGGCTAGGTTAAAAGAACTTTTACAACAATTCGGCAAGGTTGATGCGGTTGGCGAATCCTTTACCGTTTATAAAATTGGTCAATTTTTGGATGTTTCCTTACCTCGTCGGGAACGAAAAGTTTCGCGCGGACATAAAGGTTTTATTGTTGAGGGTGATCCTCAGATGTCGTTTGAAGAAGCCGCAAAACGTCGTGATTTTACCATCAATGCGATCATGAAAGATGTTTTGACAGGTGAAATTGTTGATATTTACGGTGGTCAAAATGATATAGAACTCAAAAAAATCCGTCATATTGCCGACGAAACCTTTGTCGAAGATTCCTTGCGGGTTCTACGAGCGGCTCAATTTGCAGCAAGGTTTGAGTTTGAAATTGATGCGAAAACAATTCAATTATGTCAGACAATCGATTTAACTGATTTACCGAAGGAGCGAATTTGGGGCGAACTGGAAAAATTACTGTTGAAATCTGCTAAGCCATCAATCGGACTTAAATATTTCTTTAAACTAAAAATTACAGACCAACTGTTTCCTGAACTAAAATCGCTAGTTGGAGTTCCGCAGGAATTTGAGTGGCATCCGGAAGGTGATGTGGATGTTCATACCATTTTAGTTGTGGATGAAGCCCGCAAATTGATAGACGATCTGCCTTATTCTAAACAAGTTACAGTGATGTTAGGCGCCCTTTGTCACGATTTTGGAAAACCCTCTACCACTCAATTTTTTGATGGTCGCTGGCGTTCACACGGGCATGATGAGGCAGGAATTGAGCCTACCATTTCATTTTTGGATAAATTAGGAATTTACACACTCGATGGGTATGATGTTCGCGAACAAATCATCCAATTAGTCCGTTATCACCTGACTCCTGGAATGTTTTTCAAAAATAAACCGGGCGCAGGAGCTTTTCGCCGACTTGCCCGAAAAGTTGAGCC